>CAYOGX010000186.1:0-3924 GCA_964403235.1 uncultured Planctomycetales bacterium
TCGGGCCGCCTCGCAGCCGCATCTGCACCCACCCCAGCGCGTTGTCGACGATGGGCATGCCCGCCATCAGTCCACCTGCCTGATCCCGGTCCGCATGTAGGCCTCCTCCAACCCGGGGAGGTTCGGCGCGAACGAGGCGACCGGGATGCCCTGTCCGACAAGCCTGGCCAACAGATCGGCCGCGTCCTCACGCCGGCTGGCATATTCGAACACGGCGCGGTCGTTGTCGGCCTCGACGCCACGCACACCGGCGATCTTCTCGAGCACGTCGCGCAGGCCAGCCACCGGCCGGGCGAGGATCAACGTGTATCGACAACGCGCGTCATCCGCCCCACCCGCCACGGCCGCCACCGAACCGAATTGGATGATCGACCCCTGCGCCATGATCGCAATGTGCGTGCAGTACTCGTTCAGGTCCGCCAGAATGTGCGACGAGACGACCAGGGCCTTGCCCTGCGCTCGCAGATTGCACAGGAGCTGCCGCAACTGGACCCGACCGGCCGGGTCGATCCCCGCGGCCGGCTCATCCAACAGGATCACCGTCGGGTTGGGCAGCAGCGTTCGCGCGATGGCAACCCGCTGGCGCATGCCCCGAGACAAGGCCTTGATCTTCTGGCCCATCTTCTCGGTCAGCCACACCTGTTCCAGCCAAAAATCAATGCGTTCCTCGATCGCATCCGAGCCGATGTGGTAGGCCTTGGCGATGAAGCGAAGGAACTCCCGGACCGTCAGCTCCTCGTACACGGTCGGTGTGTCCGGCGTGAAGCCGATCCGATGGAGCACGCGGACGGCGCTGGGCAACAGCGCTTCGCCCAGCACGTGCACGCACCCGCAGTCCAGCGACTGCAACCCGCACATCGCGCGGAGGAGCGTCGTCTTGCCCGCACCGTTCGGCCCGATCAGGCCCAGCAGGTCTCCGGCACGCAGCTCGAACGAGACATCGCGAACCGCCACCAACGAGCCAAACTGCACGCGCACCCGATCAACCACCGACAGGGGTTCGCTTGGCTGGTCGTCCTGGTTCATACCGCGCAGAAGACTAGGCTATCCCGACGCGATCGGCAACCTGCCGCGCCGGCTGGCTCGCATGCTCGGGGAAGCTGCGTCCGTCTCTTGACATACCCGGATTCGTCCGGACAATGGCCATGGGTGCATGCGCTCGTCCAGGCGGTTCCTGTGGCAATTCCAGGCAGGAGCGTTCTGTGAAACCCCATGTCGCCTCGCTCGCTGCCCTGTTGGTCCTCCCGGGGTTGGTCACCGGTTGTCTCTTCTTGCCGAGCGACCTGCTCAGCAGCTTTGTCCTAAATCCAGAGACCACATGCCAGGACCTCGTGGCGCGTCTACGGTTGGGATCGCTACCCGATGCGTCGACACCCACGGACATCGGTCTTCAATTCGAGTCGGTGACCGTCCAGAGCGCGAACGGCCAATGGCTCAGCGCCTGGTTCGTCCCTGCCCAAGAAGACGGGCAGCTTGATCCGAACGCGGCCGGAACCGTCCTGCTGATGCACGGCACCGACGGTTCGCAGGCCTGCACCTTGCCCTGGGTCCTCGTCGGGGCGAGCAACCACATGCACGTCGTCACGTTTGACTACCAGGGCTACGGCGAGAGCGGCGGAAGACCCGACATCGCCACCCAACTCGACGACAGTGAGGCCCTGTTGAACTGGATCCTCGGCGACGACGCCCCGGCGCGACAGCGCGTTCACTTGCTCGGGACGTCATTGGGCACCGGCCCGGCACTGGGACTGGCCACCTTGCGGACGAAACCCCAGATTCAGTCGGTGGCTCTGGACGGTGCGTACGACCCGGTCGCCATGGTCGAAGCAATGCAACCCTATCTCCACCCTATCATCTTCCCTCTGGCCTCTCTGTCTGCCCGCCTTGGTTTCGCTTGGCTGTTTGCGACCCGCGACCGGCTGGGTGAGATGAGCGTTCCGGTCATGTTCCTGCACGCGGAAAACGACGCGACCACGCCGCTGGCCGGCGCGCAGACGTTGTTCGACCTCGTCGGCTCGTCTGCGAAGAGCTTCTGGGTCTTTCATGGCCTGACCCATATTCAGCCGCTGTTTTGGAGCACGCATCGTTACGTTTCCCTGCTGGTGACCTTCTGGCGTGATCCGACCGCCCAGCCAAGCTACACCGCCTACGTCACCGACGACAGCATCCGCGTGCCGGACCTGTCCCCGTGACCCACCCAACGCGCAGCGCACAGGCTCAGTGAGGATGGATTTCGTTGCAGCGTGGGCTCAGTCCACCTTGTATTCAAACCCCTCCGGCTTGACGGCCAGGACCGAGCACGGTGACTCGCGGATGATGCGTTCGGCGGTGGTTCCCAGCAGCAGCGCCTTGAGGCCCGTGCGCCCTCGGGTGCCGATCACGATCAGATCGGCGCTGGTCCGTTCCTTGAACTCCAGGACGGCCTCATGTGTCTCCGACATCTCGAGCAGGTGGCAATCGACGTTCAACTGGCTGACCTCCGTCTCAAACGGCTTGAGGAGCTGGTGCAACCGATCGACCAGTTGTTGCCGGTACTGCTCCTGGTAGTCCGGCGACGCTTGCCGCGTGGGCGCCATGTAGTGCAGGACCTTCCAGGGCGGGTAGAAGGCGTGCATCACGTGCAGGTGGGCCTTGTTTTGTAAGCAAATGCGAACGGCCTGTTCGACCACCCGGCCGGAGGCCTCGGAGAAATCCACACAGGCCACGACGCTGGTGAATCGCTCGGGGCTGTTCTCATGAACGAGCAGGACCCTGGTGGCTGCCTTGCGCATGCATTTTGCGGCCACGGTCCCCGCGCCGCCGGGCCGGCCGGTGGACCCCTTCATACCGACGATCAGCAGGTCCGCCGAGACGTCCTGAACGCGCCGCAGGATCTCGACCAGCGGACTGCCGATCACAACGTCCGACACGACGTCTACCCCCTCGGGATTGCCGTCGGCGATGAATTGGCCCAGGTGCTCCAGCGCGGTGGTACGCACCTCGCCGTGGAACCCGTCGGTCGTATCGCGCAGGGCCTCCTTGAGGTCGTCCACGACCGACGCCCGAACGACGTGGAGGACGTGCAGCTTGGCCTGGGTCGCACGGGCAATGCGAATGGCCTGTCCGAGCGCGACTTGCGAGAAACGCGAAAAATCGACACCCACAACGATGTGCTTGAGACGGTCCATTCCAGCGTCCCCTTATGGCAGCCGGGTGGTCAACTCCAAGACGATTATATGTCCCATCCCCAGCACCGGCAACGAGCCGATATCGCTAGTGCCCGTTACTGGAGCGCTTTGATTAAGTCGACCATCTGTGCGCGTGCCTGATCCAGATCGACCGTGTCTGGGTCGAGGTCTTCGAGCCATTTTCTTGCCCGCCCGGCCACAGTCGCCTTCGCCGGCGGCGCACGCTTGATCGCGTGCTCGAGCGTCGTGACGTACCGGACGTCGTCGACGGCCTCGCGGAACCCCTCCCACTGGATCGTCCCGACCACGCCGTTGACCGTCGGGTAGGTGAAGTTGTGGTCGCGATAGGTCTGATGGTCGAAGTCGTTCCAGATGTGTCCGAAGGCGTGCTGATAGGCGTAGTCCATGGCCCCATCGAACCCCGCCTTCCAGAGCACCAGCCCGAAGTGGCGGCGATAGGTCTCGGGCTCTTCGTTGCCGACCTGGGGATAGGCGTAACAGAAGGCGTGCGAGCCGACGCCGTGCCACTTCTCGGCCTCGGCCGGGTCGGGCCGGCCCGCGAGCACGGCGCAGTTCAGCAGGTTTCCCATGGCCTCAAACGTCCCCTTGTAGCATGCGACGAAGAGCTTGCCGCCGGCGTCTTGTACGACGCGCCATGCGGCCCGCTGGGCGCGAAGGCGCTCACCCCGGGCCTCATCGATGCCGTAGAAATAGACGGTGTCGTATCCGAACGGCCGGCACACGTCGATCCACCGCT
>CAYOGX010000186.1:3934-7597 GCA_964403235.1 uncultured Planctomycetales bacterium
CTTGACCTGCTTGCTCAAGTTGGCCAACTGGGCCGGCTTGGTCGGACTGCCGGTCCACAGCCCGAGGTTGTAGAACCGACCCGCCGGAAGGCCGACATCGCGGCGGATCTCGAGCGAGCGGCGGAGCCGGGCCTCACCCCACGGCTGGTAATTGCTGGGGTAGAGCACGCCGTGGGCCTTGAGATCCTCGAGCTCCGCGCGGTACTGCTGCTCGGACTTGTACTCCGAACCGATCGTCGGCCGGCCGTCTTTCGACAGCTTCGCGCGGTAGTAGATCGAGTAGATCAGTCGCGAGTCCGCCAGATCGAACGGATGGACCGTGACCGCAAGGGGCAGCTCGCGCGTGCCCGTCTGTGTTGCGAGCGACACCTTGCCCTTGTAGGTGCCGGGCCTCGCGTCCTTCGGGATGTGGAGGGTCAACCAAAACTGCTTCAGGGAACGGGCGGGGACGTCCACGGGCTGGAGCGCCTCGGCGTCGACGGGCCGAACGTCTTTGAGATTCTCACTGGCGGGCCCGCTACAGAGCAGGTAGGTGTGCGTGCCGTCCTCGTTCGTGCTCCGCACGTAGTTCTGCTTCTTGGCCAGGTCCACTCGGACGAGCACGTCGTCTTTCAGCAGCAATTCGGGCGCGAGGAGCTTGGTCTTCTGTCGGCACCAGATCTCCTTGGCGGCCTGATACCAGCACTTGACGACCCAGATATCGATGGCCTTGGCGGGGATGACGCCGGCGGGGCCCGTCAGATCCGTCGCGGTGACCTTCAGTTGCTTGAGGTCCCTCAATGCGTACAGGACGACGGTGACGGACTCGTATTCGCCGCGGCAGCCGGCACAATCCAATCGGTCGCTCACGCGCGCCGGAACGGGGAACGTCTCCGCCGCGAATCGTCGGTTGGTGATGGCAGGCGGCGTGAACAGCAGAAAGGGCCGGCCGCTAGTCAGGCCCTTGGCGATGGCCGAAATCGTCTCAGGACCGTACCGCATCGTATGCAACGCCGCCTCGATGCCCGCCAGGTCCTGCTTCGAGCCGTAGCCCACCTTGGCGAACTTGTCGATCAGGCACCCGGCCTGCTCGGCGCTGGTCTTAAGCTCCGTCAGGTAGTGGCGGACCGGTTCGGGAGGGTCCTTCAGTGGGACGAGCCCGCGTTTGGCATCCGCAAGCTGTTTGCGCCAACGTGCCACACGCTTGGCCAGGCGCTCTTGTCGCTTTCGCCAACGTTGCTCGATTTGTCTGTCGAAGTCCGCCTTGCTCGGCACGCGGCCCTCGATCCGGACGTCGTCCACGTAGACCACCGCGCGCTTCCCCTTGCCGCCGCGGATGAACAGGCTCCACCGATCGAGCGCCGCGCCGACGTCCTCGCCCCGCGTCGCGGCGGTGTGGCCGGACATGACACCGGCCGCGCCGGCCTTTCCGCGCGCCACCAGGTCGCACTCGACGATCTCCCAGCGCCCGGTCGGTTTGTCGAAGGTCCTGACGGGTCCGCATCCGGAGTGATGCGTGGGTGGGTACTGCATGTTCGTCCCGAACCCCACGCGCGCCGTCGTGCCCTCGGCCACGAACACCCGGGCCGAGAGCTTGAGCTGACCGGCACACGGCACGTTCACCCCGACGCCGAAGTAGTGGTAGGACCCGCCATCGAGCGTAACGTCCAGCTTGAGCGAGCGCTTGCCCTCGAAGGCTTTCTCGTCGGAGGGCCCGGAAAACGCGACGGTCGACGGGCCGTTCTTGGCCCACAGTGCCAACGCTGGACTCGCGCCCTCGAATCCCTCGCGGTAGGAGAAGGGCCGCAACGCCGTTTCCTCCGCCAGCACCGGGCCGACCGCGAACCCAACGGCCAGACCGCACGCCGAGAACATGAATAGATGACGACACACACCGAACCGCTCGAGGGGCAGGTCCACTCGTTTCACGGCGAGGCTCCTTTGCGAAGAACGGACATTCAGTCCAAAGTGTCACGCGCATTGTCGGGACTGTAAAGGCCACGACGATTCGTGGCGTCCATCGCGCTCTGGTGAACGCGGCGGGCCTCGCGACAGCGTACCGGCACATCGATCCCTTCCGCAGACAAGGTGCTCCGCGGCAAGTACACTGTTTCACGGCGGGGTCATCCGGATAGGCACTGAATGGGAAAGGCACACACGATGCCGAAACCACGACCGTTCGATCGCGTCGCGTTCCGATTGATCCCGTCGACGATGGCTCTGCTCGGCCCGGCGCTCCTGACGACACGCGCCGCTGGTGAATCACCGAAGGCGATCGACGTCGGATCGCGCAAGCAGCTTTTCGTCGACCAGACGTTTATCGAATCGAGCCGGGGCATTCGACTCACGATGAACCCGCCGCATATGGACGGGCGCGTGCTGCTGACCAACGACCCGCCATGGGAGTCCGCCGGGGACGCGCGCATCTGCTGCTACAGCAGCGTGCTCAAGGACAACGGTCGGGTTCGCCTCTGGTACGACGTCTACAGCAAGAAGTTCCGGCGCGTCGCCTACGCCGAGTCGGCAGATGGGATCCACTTCACCAAACCGAAACTGAACCTGCACGAGATCGACGGCTCGCGGGCGAACAACGTCGTCCTGCCGGGCGTGATCGGGGGGTGCGCGGTCTGGATCGACCTGAAGGCCCCGGCGGAACAGCGATACAAGACACAGGCCAAGGTCTACCCGAGTGGTGAGTTCCACATCCATAGCTCGCCCGACGGCTATCGCTGGACGCTGTGGTCCAAACCGAAGATCGGTCACAAGGACACACAAAGCGTTGTCTTCTGGGACGAGGCGGTCGGGCGCTACGTGCTCTACACGCGGCGATGGGTCCGACACGAGGACCGCGAAGCGAACTACCGGACGGTCCGGCGTTTGGCGTCCGACGACCTGATCCATTGGACGGGTGAACGCACCGTCATGAAGGCCGACCAGGTCGACCTGGCCACGCACGAGACGCCCACGGCCCAGCCGCCGGTGGACTACTACGGCGCGGCCGTGTTCAAGTATCCCGACGCCGCCGGCGTCTACGTCATGTTGGCCCAGGCGTTCTGGCACTGGAAACCGCGGGCGCCGCTGAGGCGGATGGGCCCGAACGCGATGGACGTCCGGCTGTGCGTCAGCCGCGACGGAAAGACGTTCCGGCGCGTCGGTGAGCGCCGGCCGTTCATGAAACTGGGACCGGCCGGCAGCTTCTACTCGCGCATGGTCTGGGCGCTGCCCAACCCGATCCGGATGGGCGACGAGCTGTGGATCTACTATGCCGGGTCCAACGTGGATCACGCCGACCACCGCGACCCGGCCGCAACGAAGATGCTCACCGGCATCGGTCGGGCGGTCCTGCGCCTGGACGGGTTCGTCTCTGCCGATGCCGACTACACCGGCGGCGAGATCGTCACGCCGCCGATCCGGTTCGAGGGCAAGTCGCTGCAACTGAATCTCGACACCAGCGGTGGGGGGTCGGTCCACGTGGCGCTGCTGGACGAGAAGGCCCGGCCCATCCAGGGCTTCACCGAGGCCGACGCCACGCCCTTGTGCGGCAACTCGGTGCGGATGCCCGTGAGCTGGGGCAAGAACCGTGACGTCAGCAAACTGGCGGGCAGGCCGATCGAGATTCGCTTCGCGATGCGAGACTGCAAACTCTACGCGTTTCAGTTCGTCAACTAAGCTGCCTGCAAGAAA
>CAYOGX010000187.1:0-7531 GCA_964403235.1 uncultured Planctomycetales bacterium
GACCGGGCTTGGTCGGAGCTGGCGTGGGAACCGGGGATGCTGGAGGCCATGCGCTTTTTGCCGAAGGGCGCCCACAAGGTGAGCGTCACCGCGACCGGCGCGTCGAAATTGGACCGGCTCATCGTCCGCGCGGTCCCGGAGCTGATCCATGCCAAGTTCGGCGCCCACCCGCACGTCCACGAGTACGGCAAGTACGACTGGGCGTTTCTCGAGAAACACATCCTGCCGAGCCTGAACGTGATGGTCGGCAGCGGCGGCAATGACCAGAAACCGTATGCCGAGCGATGGAAGCGCCAGGGCAGACGGTGGATGGTCGAGTGCGGCGTGCCCGGACTTCGCCAGGGCGAGTCGGTCACGGCGGACCAGGCCGAGGCCTACTGGTCGGGCAATCCCGGCATGGCTGATCCGTTGCTGGACGGCGTGATCGCCGATGAGTTTTTCGGCTCGAACACGGAGAAGTACGCGGCCTGGACCGAGGCGGTCCGGCGGATGCACGCCAACGACAAGCTCAAGACGAAGCGGTTCTACCCCTACTGCACGACGATGTACGGCGCGAAAGCGAGCCGGGCGTTCATCCAAACGGTGATGGACGCCGGTTACGCCTTCGCCTACGAACGGTACCTGCAGGAGCAACGGACCGAGGCCGCCGCCCGTGCCCACCTCGACACCCGACTGCGCCGGTCGATCGCCGCGTGGCGCAAGCGCATGCCCGGGGCCGAGAGACACATGATCGTCTGCGTCGGGACGTTCTCGCAGCCCCCGGAGAGCCTCGACGTCAATCCGGCGACCAATCACAAGGTCTACCTGGACATGCAGCTCCATCTGCTCGCCAGCGATCCGGCCTGCTTCGGGCTGTACGGCGTGATGACGTATTTGTCGAGCTACACCGACGCCGAGACCGTTCGGTGGATGGGCAAGCTGTTCCGCCACTACTGCATCGAGGGCAAGTCCGAGCGGTTCTGCAAGGACCCATACGTGCTGGGTCATATCGAGAACGCCGACTTCGAGGACGGCCTGAACGGATGGACTGTCGCCGCGGCCGGCCCGGCGAGCGTGACCACCAAGACCGTGCAAGGGTTCAGTTGGCTCCAGGGGCGATACCCCAAGACGAGCCAGGGCAACACGGTGCTGTGGATGAAGCGGAGCGGACAGCGGCCCAACAGAGTCAGCCAGACCGTCAAGGCCCTCGAGCCGGGCAGGCTGTATTCATTCAGGATGTACTCGGGCGATTTCGGCGACCTGGCCGCCAAGCAGACGCTCGGCATCTCGGTCAAGCTGACGAACGTCGAGGTGCTGAACGAGCGGTCGTTCCAGCACGTTTTCGCGAACTGCTACAGCCATCACCACGGCCCGTTCAACCGGGAGCACCACGCGTGGATGAACTACCACTGGATCGTCTTCCGCCCGAAGGCGCGCGAGGCGACGCTTGAGATCTCCGACTGGTCGCGCGACGGCAAGCCGGCCGGCTCGGTCGGCCAGGAGCTGATGATGAACTTCGTCCAGGTCCAGCCGTATGATGCCCCGTAGTTCCGTTTTCGGTCAGTCGGCTTGGTGAACCCGCCACCATTCGCGCAACCGATCGATCTGCCACGCTTGCAGCTCGGGGTCGAACCGCCAGTCGATGGTCGGCGCATCGGGGAGGTGGTGGACAAGGACCTCCCCGAAGCGATCATCACACAGCAGCGCCCGCGCGTCGAAGGCCCGTGGCATCGACGTGTGGTCCAGCAACGGGCCGTCCAGACCGGCCTTGTTGCCCACCGCCAGCATCGTCAGGCAGGCCGCGACGGAGGAGAGCCGATCAGCCGCCATGAGCGACTGGAGGTCGGGAAGCGCGGATGCGTCGCCGAGCAAGAGCCGCCCGCACAGGTAGTAGCCGCGGAGCGGCAGTCTGGTCTCGAACGACTTGTCGTTCGGATCGGTGCGTTGGCGCAGGTATTCCAGGAGTTCAGCGTCCGGCTCGCGGGCCCGGTGGCGCATCAGTGCGAGGGCCAGGACCGCGCCGCCGCGCCGGATCGGGTCCCGCGACCGGCGGGCTTCGCGAAGGCGCGTCCAGGGGCGGGCGGGTTTAGGCAGCCGGGTTAGCTCGAATGCGGCCAAGGCGCGAACAGCCTCGTGGCGACTGTCCAGCATCTGGATCAACAGTGCGCCGCCTTGAGTCGGCTCGACGCGTGCGAGCGCCTGCGACGCGGCGAAGGCCACCCATGGACGGTCGGCCAGCTCCGTGGCGACCTTCTGAAGCAATGCGATGACCGTCGGACTCGCCAACGCGCCAAGCGACCCCACGCAAGCCGCGGCCAGATCGTCCTCGCCATGCTGCAACGCCTGCTCCAGCCGGGTCACCAGCGCACGCTGGAGACGCTGCCGAACCGGATTCGGGACAGGCTGCGACGCCCGGGACGCGGCGTCCTGCGTCGTCGTGGACCGGACACATCGACCGGCCGCGGTCACCGCCGCCACCGCCACCCAGTATTTCCGCTCGGATTCCACGGTGCCTAGCAGCACGTCCCAATGTGCCCGCGCCAAGGACGGTCGCAATGACGCGCAGCATCGGGCGCGAACGGCTACTTGCTTGCTGCGTTGCAGATGGTCAATCAGGCACTGGTTGTCCCGCACTGCCAACCCGGCCATTGCTCGGACCCGCTTGGATGGGTCCTGGTCGAGCATCTCGATCAATCGTTGATGAACGTGCGGGTCGGTCCGTTCGAGGTCCGTTCGGCGCGAGGCCGCCCAGGCGCCGGCCTCGCGGACCGCCGCGTCCGCGTCCGACAGCCCCCGTACCATCGTTTGCCAGCCGGCCTGTTCGGTGGTGGTGGCGACGAGCATCAGGATCGCCGCGCGCCGATTGGTCGGCTCGCGATCATTGGCCGCCGCGATCAGAAGCTCGGTCGACGTCGGGCCAAGGACGATGGCCGTCGACGCAATCGCAGCGTGTCGAACCTGTCCGGCCGGGTCTGACAGCGCTTGTTCGAGGATCGAGCCGAGCGACGGGGCCGCGGCGCGTCCCAACGCCGCCATCGACCGGACCACGTCCGCACGGTCGTCTCCCGCAGTCGTGCGATAACGGTGCGTCAGCCAACGCGCCTGCTGGACAACCGATCGAGATGCCACGTCCCACCGCCCACCGAGGATCATCAGCCTGGCCAGGTCGGCGAACGCGTCATCGTCCGCGGGGTCCAGTCGGCGCTCGGCCAGCTCGGTGAATGCCGGGACGTTTTGGAAAAGCCACGCTGCGGCCACGCGGGCCTGGAGCGGCCCGATCCCGTCATCGGCCCGCGCCAGGTGGGTCAGGACGCCTAGCAGTCGATCGCGGAGCGATGCGTCCGTCGCCGCGCGGGGCAGAACCGCCTCGAGCGCACGGGCTCGAACGGCGGGATCGTCGCTGTCGATTCGGGCGGCGTGGTAGTGTTTCTGCGCCGCGGGCCAGACGACCATGCCGGCAATAACAGCGGCCAGGGCCGTCAACGCGATCGACAATAACCGACGACCGGTCCTGTAGACGCTGCGATCAATTCGACCACGTTTGGCGGGCATGGGTCTCGATGGGGTTGGGGCCGCTACGGACCGTCCGTCAATCGTTCACGGTATCATTATCACCGTTTCCGTCACCGTTGCGAGTCGCTAAGCTACGGGGCGGAGGACCGGGGTGCCACTGGCACACGAAGGCCCCGGTGCCGAGCAGGAGTCTGCGAGATTGGCATCGATCACCGTCGCCACATTGCAGCCGTCGCTGGCCAGGCTGGATCGTGACGCGAACTTCGAGGCGATCCGTCGGATGGTCCACGAGGTGGCGGCTCGCCAGCCGGTGGACCTGATCGTCCTGCCAGAGGCCCTTGATGGCGAGGGCCCGGACGTCGACGGGCCCGGCGTCTCGGAGGCAACGTCGTCCGACGTCCGGCAGTTCATCGTCGAGCTGGCGACGTCTGCCGGCGCGGGGGTGGTGGGGGGGAGTGTGGCCCATCGGCATGGCGACGGTCCGATCACCAACACGTGTCTCCTGGCCGATCGCACCGGTCGGATCGTCGGCGAATACGCCAAGCGCAAGCTCTTCGCCACCGAGGCCGACACGCGAACGGCCGGCCGCACGCCGGGCATCTTTGATCTGAGCGGATTGCGCGTCGGGGTGCTGATCTGCGCGGATCTGTGGTATCCCGAATTGGCCCGCGAGCTGTGCGGTCGGGTGGACGTCTTGTGCGTGCCGGCCAAGACGACCGTGCCTTCGGCCGAATCGGTGCCCTACGCGCGGACGGTGTGGTGGTCGCTGGCGATGACGCGGGCCGTCGAGAACGCCCTGCCGGTGGTCGTCTCGGACTGGTGCGAGCAAGCACACGCCACCGGCTTCACGTCCGGTGCGACCAGCGTGAACGACCCGGCGGGGCGGCCGGATCCCACGCGGCTACAACGGCGAATGGACGACGGGCAGCCGGGGGTCCTCATCGCCCAAATCGACCTTGACGCGGTCGCCGAGATTCGCCAGTATCGCCGGGCCGTCGGCCTCCTTGCCCGGAAGGGTGAGTGACGGCCGCGCATTTTTTTGCATCTTGGCCCTTGGCGAGCGGGCAGCGAAGCCTATAATCCGCTAGCCTTCAGCCGTTAGTCCGAGGAGGAGTCTCATGGCCCTGGATATCAAAGTCGACGAGGATGAGTGCATTGGGTGCGGTGAGTGCGCCGAGGCGGCGCCGAACACCTTCGAGGTCAACGACGACAACATCGTCGAAGTGAAGAATGCGGCGGGCGACGACGAGGACACCATCGTCGAGGCCGCCAAGAACTGCCCGGTCGAGGCCATCACCATCACCAACCAGGCAGGCGAACAACTGGCTCCCTAGGGGCCCCCCGCTCGGGGCGCCCTCGTCGGTGCCCGCAGCAAGACGCGGCAGGAGATGCGCCCTTCTCTGGGGAGCGGGGGCTATGCGCTTCAGCGCCAGCCGAGGGCGTGCCAAGCTGCCTGCAACAAAGATTGAACAGTACGTTCCTGGGAGGTCTTCCGGGGGTGGCCCATGGCTTTAGCCGTGGGGGACGCGAATCCCCGTTCGAATTCGTGTCCCCCACCTCTGAAGAGGTGGGCCACCCAACCTTCTCATCTGTTCAAACATTTCTCCAAGCAGCTTAGCCGGATGAAAGGGCATGGCAGGGCCTCAGCGCTGCGGTGTCGTTGCAGCCAGTGACCGGAGGCCGTAGACTCATAGAGCGACCCGTGTGCTGCTCGGCCTCGGTTCGGCGTCGACGGCCGGGGGGCCGGATCTGTCATTCGTGCGGCGGGCCTGGGATCGTGGCAGCGATTCGTTCGCGGCCACCATGAAACGACGGAGGTCTCCATGACCGATCAGAGGGGTTCGGACGGATTGAATCGTCGACAGTTCCTGCGTGGCACGGCGGGGGCCGCGTTGGCCCTGAGCGGCCCGGGCGCCGCGTCGCTGGCCGACGGCGCACAAGCCAGCGCCGCCAAGCGCACGCCCACCGACCTCGTGCCGCTCGGCAAGACCGGGCTGACCGTATCGCGCCTGGGCTTCGGAACCGGCATGAAGGGCTGGAACCGCCAGTCGAATCAGACCAAGCTGGGATTCGCCAAGTTCATCGCCCTGCTCCGCCACGCGTTCGACTCGGGCGTCAGGCTCTTCGACATGGCGGATCTGTATGGGGCCCATGTCTACGTGCGCGAGGCCCTGCGGTCCATCCCCCGCGAGAAGGTCACGCTCCAGACCAAGATCTGGTGGCGGTGGGGTGAGAGCCCCAAGACCATTGTCGAGCGCTTCCGCCACGAGCTGGGCACCGACTACATCGACATCGTGCTGCTGCATTGCATGACCAAGCCCGATTGGGACAAAGAGCTGACCGCGTACATGGACATGCTATCCGAGTTGAAGGCCAAGAAGATCGTACGCGCCATCGGCATCTCGTGCCACGCGCTGCCCGCGCTGCGAACCGCCGCGAAGTCGCCCTGGGTCGACACGGTTCTGGCGCGGATCAACCACAAGGGCACCAAGATGGACGGCCCGCCGGAGAAGGTCGTCCCGGTGATCAGGCAGTTGCACGAAGCGGGCAAGGGCGTGGTGGGCATGAAGATCTACGGCGAGGGCAAGCTCGTGGACGAGCGGGCCGAATCGCTCCGGTACGTCCTCGGCCTGAGCTGCGTCGATGCGATGGTCATCGGCTTCGAGGCGCCCGAACACATCGACGACGCGCTCAAGCTGGCCGCCCGCGCGCTATGAATGGAAGGAGGCTTCTCATGGCCGAACGGTATGGTTCGGACGGATTGAATCGTCGACAATTCCTGCGCGGCACCGCCGGCGCCACGTTGAGCCTCGGTGGCTTGGGCTGCGTGGCGGCCGCAGAAGGCGGGGCCGCCAAGCGAACGCCCACCGACCTGGTCCCGCTGGGCAAGACCGGCGTCACCGCATCACGGCTAGCGTTTGGAACCGGCACCAGAGGCGGCAGGCGCCAGTCCAATCAGACCCGGCTGGGATTCGCCAAGCTGGTGAGCATGCTCCGGCACGCGTTCGACTCGGGGATCAGCTTCTTCGACATGGCCGATCTCTACGGCTCCCACGTCTACGTCCGCGAGGCGCTGCGCTTCATCCCCCGCGAGAAGACCACGCTCCTGACGAAGGTGTGGTGGCGGTTCGGCGAGACCCCCAAGACGATCGTAGAGCGTTTCTGTCACGAGCTGGGCACCGACTACATCGACGTCGTGCTCTTGCACTGCGTGCGGAAGCCCGACTGGTTCGAGAAATCGGCCGCCTACAGGGACATGCTGTCCGAGTTGAAGGAAAAGAAGGTCGTGCGGGCCGTCGGCACCTCGTGCCACTCACTAGAGGCGTTGAAGATCTCAGCCAGGTCGCCTTGGGTCGACGTCGTTCTGGCCCGGATCAACCCCAAGGGGGTCAAGATGGACGCCCCGCCGGAGAAGGTCGTCCCCGTGCTCGAGCAGATGCACAAGAGCGGCAAGGGCGTGCTGGGCATGAAAATCTTCGGTGAGGGCGACCTCGTCGACATGCGCGCCGAATCGCTGCGTTACGTCTTCGGTCTGGGCTGCGTCGACGCGATCACCATCGGCTTCGAGGCACCCGAGCACATCGACGACACGCTCAAGCTGACCGCCCAGGCGCTGTAGGCGGAGCACGCAGGAGGGGGCTAAGGGCGTTTTCGGTCAGTGAGTTTCATGCGGACGTCAACGGGCGGCACGGGTGAGGTCCGCTCGGAAGGGCTCGGGGATATGATGGGCAGGGCGACCGTCCTTGTGGGCACAGCTCTCCTGTACGGCTGGCTTCCGGAGATGCTGATGGCAGAGGCAAGCGCTCCGTCTTGGGTCAGGGTCACGGAACACGCCAACTGGCAGCCCCGCGACTCCTGCGGCGAGGTGGTGTTCAACGGCAAGATGTGGCTGCTCGGGGGGTGGTTCTCGTCCCACAAGCTCGGCCCGCACGACGTGTGGTGTTCCTCGGACGGTGTCACGTGGCGTTTGGTCACCCCGACGGCGGGCTGGCCCCACGGCGACCTGCCGAGCGCGATGGTGTTCGACGACAAGATGTGG
>CAYOGX010000188.1:0-7518 GCA_964403235.1 uncultured Planctomycetales bacterium
GGACGCGGTGCGAGCGCCCATCGCGGACGTCGTGCAGGTGGACTTGGCGCACCCGATCGAGGTGGTCCCGGAAGTACTGCTCGAGACGGGAATCGCGGTTCATCTGGCCGTCAAACGTCTTGGCCAGATCCCAGCAGAGAGACAGCGTGCCCGCGTCCAGATGGGGCCCAAGCAAGTCCTCGACCATGGGCTCGGGCCTGTAGTACTCGACGCACAAGACGAACCGGCCCCGCACCTGGTCGACGACCGCCTGGAGATTCGCGCCGAAGGCCCGGCGATAAGCGTGCCGGTCCGCCCGCGGGATTGTCTCGGCGGCCTCGTCGTCCGTGCGGAATCGGCTCATCGAACCGGCATGGATCGTGACCAACCGGGCACCGACCTTCTCGGCGAATCCGAACAGCCCCTGGAAGTAGCTCAAGATGCCCTCGCGAAGGGGGCTGCTGGTTGCGAACAACGAGGTGAGGTCGTCGGGGGCGTGCAGCGAAAGCCATAGGTCATGCTCAGCGCGGAAAGAGGCGATCTCATCGCGCTGCCCGTCGGTCAAGTTCTCGAATGACAGGTGCGGCGCCTCAACGGCCACCTGGATCCCCGCAAACCCGTGGCCCCGGGCATAGCGCAGCGCGTCCACGATCGAGTCATCGTAGACGGCGTGGTAGGTCACCTTGTCCAGAATGGCCTTCACGGGCGACGGGGTACCGCGGGGGCCCCTGCAAGTCAAGCGGGCGGTTCAGAGCGTCGCGGCCTTTCGGAGATCCGGTTGAGCTAAAGCACGGGCGGCTACGGACCGAAGTGATCGATGCGTATGGCGACTCAGCCGACGACGATACCGGTACGTCCAAGGACCGCGCTCGTTCGCGTCGTGGCGGCGTGCGTCTTGGTGTTTCTGGTCCTGGCCTGGGCCAAGACGGTGTGGCATGCCCGGACCGATCGCGGCCTGCTCGACCGCGACTGGACGATGTTCCATCGTGCCGCCTGCCTGCTGCGCGAAGGACGGCTGGGCGAGATCTACCAGGGCTCATTGGAGACGCGGTATCCCTTCCCCTATCCGCCCTACGTCCTATATCTGGTCGCCCCGCTGGCGGCGTTCGAGGGGCACGGCGCATACGTCGCGCTCGTGGTGGGCTCCGCCGTCGCTCTGGCCGCGAGCTTGTGGATCGCGCGACGGTTCCTGCCCGGTGAGCGCGGCGACTACGTCACCATCACGTTGGTCGTCCTGTCATCGGCCGCGTGGATGTCCACGGTGGTCGTTGGGCAGCTCAGCGCGTTCTATCTGCTCATCATCGTCGCGGGGTTCCGGATGTGGGCGCGTGGCAGGCCCTTTCTGGCCGGTTTGGTCCTCGCGTTGATGGCGATCAAGCCGAACTACGGCGTGGTCTTCTTTGGCGTCATCCTGCTACAGCGTCAATGGCGAATGGCTGGCGGGTGCGCGCTGGGCCTGGTTCTGCTGGCGGCGAGCACCTGGCCGATGGGGACCGGGGTGTGGACCGAGTACCTAGCCGCCTCGCGCCACGTGACGGCCGTGCTGTACAACGGCACGATCCCGATGTGGAAACAGCAGACGCTCTATGCGTTTCTGAGCACGGTGGTCTCCGGCGGCAACATGCGGTTGGTTCTGGCAGTATGGGGCGTCTGCGTCGCAGGCCTCGTGGCGACGGCCGCTGCGGCGTTTCGGACCTCGGTCTCCGGCGAGCGGGTGCCCCGACTGCTGGCCGTGACCGCCCTGGTCGTGGTTACCTGCAACCCCTACGCGTTCTTCTACGACGCCTTGTTGCTCGTCTTGCCGGGCATCGTCTGGTACGTCCAGCGGGATCGCTATCGTAGCCTGACCTGTCACCGACTGGCCGGCGCGTGCCTCGCCGCCGTCTACGTCTGGCAGCACCTGAGCCTGTTCGTCATCAAGGGCTCGATCGCCCTCGCCGGCGCCGCCACGACCGTGTGGCTTCTAGCGGAAGTCGTGGAGATGCTCGGCCTGCGTCGCCCCGCGGCACGTTGCCCCCTCGACGCCCCTGTCCCTCGCGGCGCTCAGGGGCTCAGGTAAGTCGGGCTGGGTCAACAAACGAGCCCATCCCTTCGCTTCTTGCTACTTGACCGGGCGCATGCGATACGGAATCAGCATCGGCACGTTGCGCTTGTACTCGCGGTAGGGCTGGCCGAAGGCGGCGACCAGATCGCGCTCCTCGAGGACCGCACCGACGACGATCCAGACCGTGAACAGGACGTTCAACAGCAGCCGATCCGCCGTCAGGTCCGGGCACGACCAGATCATCAGCAACGTGAAGGCGTAGACCGGGTGACGGACCCAGCGGTGGGGGCCCCGGACGGTGAAGGGTACCGAGGGCGAAACCGTGCTGCCCAGATGACCGCGGATGGGCTCCAGCCCGAACGGGTCGAACGAACCCAGCGCCCAAGTGCCCCAGGCGAAGCCGGCCATCGACAGGACGTACACCGCGCGGAGCAGCCAACGAATCGGGCCCTGCGGCCCCGCCAACGTCCAGCCCGAGGCCTGCCAGAACACAAGAAGGACCAACAATACGACGCCCGAGGCGATGGCGTACGAGGCGCCCTGGTAGTGCGGCGGAATGAATCTTCCCGACCACTGCCGGTACGACCTGCGAACCATGCCGCTGTGTTGGACGAAGAACGCCAGGCAGAGCATAGCGTCCCACCCAAGCCGTGCCGCCTCGCCGAGCCCCAAGTCCACCAGGTCCAGCGAACCGGCAAACAGGAACCATGCCCAGCCCAACAGGGAGGTCCATCCCAGCAGGGCGGTCAGGCCGAGGATCACGTAGCCCCCAAACCTCGTGGCAGGCGGCCTGGGGGTCGGTGTGGGGCTCGGTGGAATCATGAGAAGCAGGCGTTCGGCGTTTCCCGCCCAGGTGCCGTCCACGACGGCCGCGGACGGGGTCCAGATCAACGTACCCTTGATCGCAGCCAAAGGAAACCCATTCGCGATCAACAGGTCCAGGTCAGGTCTGGCGTCGTCCGTCGGCTGCCCCGCGCCCGCTCGGGTGGGGCAGGGACCGGCCCCGGGCCGCGCGCCGGAAGGCGGATGGCGGTCATTGGGGCTCAACTATTTCGACGCAGCGTCCGATGGAATCAGAGCAGGAAGGCCGATCCTGATGAAGGAGGAGCGCATGGCTCGCAGGACAGGTCGCGACGTCATTCGGCGGTGCCTCAATAACCCCCTGATCACCCTGCAAGATCTCCCGTTCCGCGGCGGCGACATCTGGAACGCGGGCGTGGTCCGGTTCGAGGGGCAGTACCTCCTGCTGATCACGGTGGAGATGCTCGAGGGGCGGTACAACATCTACCGGGCCTGCAGCAGCGATGGGGAGACATTTTCGGTCGACCCCGACCCCTTCATGACGCCGCATGAGTACGGCCCGGACCGGAGGTACGAATCGATAGGCGTTCGCGACCCGCGGATCACGCCGGTGGACGGGTTGTACTACATCACCTACGTCGCTGACGGCGACCACGGGTTGCGGCTGGGGCTGGCCAGGACGAACGATTTCCGCTCGGTAGAACGGATCGGCTACGCCTCGCAGGTGGACGTCAAGAGCGGCGCGATGTTTCCCAGGAAGATTAGCGGCAAGTACCTTCTGCTCAAGCGCCCGGATGCGGGGGCAAGTATCTGGCTGAGCTACTCGGACGACCTGGTCTACTGGGGGGGCTCGACGGTGGTGATGACCCCTCGAGGCGGATTTTGGGACGCCACGCGGATCGGGGCCGCCGCGCCGCCGATCGAGATCGACGAGGGTTGGCTCCTGATCTACTACGGTGAGAAGGCCACAACGGCCGGGCCGCTCGTCCGGCTTGGCGCGGCTATCCTGGACCGCGACGATCCCGCGCGCGTCGTCGCGCGGTCCAACATCCCCATTCTAGCCCCACGCGAACGGTATGAGCGTGTCGGCGACGTCCCGAACGTTGTGTTCTCGTGCGGCGCGATTTTGGAAGACGACGGCCTATTGAGGGTCTATTACGGCGGTTCGGATGGCTGCATCTGCCTGGGAACGGCCAGCCTGGACGACGTCCTCAAGACGTGCCGCAATGGCGAAACGGAGTCCTGAACATGCCGGTGAACACGGGAAGAGACCTGCTCCATCGCTACGAGGGCAACCCAATCCTCACGCTCAGCGACATGCCCTACCGGTGCAACACGGTCTTCAACGGCACGCCGGTCAAGGTGGACGGCCAGTACCTGTTGCTCATCCGCATCGAGGGGCAGCAGGGATACTCGTTCTTCTCGCTCGCACGAAGCCGCGACGGATTCGACTTCGTGGTCGAGGACGAGCCGTGCATGCTGCCGGCACGGGATGAGCCGTGGCGGATTTGGGAGGAGCATGGCATCGAGGATCCCCGGTTGACGTACATCGAGGGGACGTACTACATCCTCTACACGGCCACGGGGCGACACGGGCACCGCATCGCCCTGGCGCGGACCGAGGATTTCCACCACTATGAGCGCGTCGCGATGATTTCCGGGCCGGGCAACAAGGACGGCGTGCTGTTCCCCCGGAAGATCAACGGGGTATACGCGCGGCTCGACCGCCCGATCGGCAAAGGCGTGGGCAGCGTGTGGATTTCGTACTCGCCGGACCTGATCAACTGGGGTCGCAGCCGGTTTGTCTTCGGTCCGCGGGCGCGATACTGGGACAGCTTTCGCGTTGGCGCGTCGGCGCCGCCGATCCTGACGAAGTTCGGATGGCTGGAGATTTACCACGGGGTCAAGATGACCAACGCCGGTCCGATCTACCGCACCGGCGCGGTCATGCTGAGCAAGGACGATCCCGCCAAGGTCATCGGACGGTCCCTTCAGCCGCTGCACTCCCCGCGCGAGGACTACGAGCGTGTCGGCGACGTCGGCAACGTCGTGTTCGCCTGCGGCGCCATCGTCGAAGACGACGACCAGGTCAAGGTCTACTACGGCGCAGCCGACACCGCCATCTGCGTCGCGACAGCCGACCTCGACGACATCATCGCTTCCTGCTTCCAAGCATAGACGTCCAAGCGGGTCGCCCCCGCGTCGTTCCGAAGAGGGCCCCGACCCCCTCGCGCACGGGACTGTCGGGCAGGACCTGACCTACACACTCAATGCGCCCCCGATCCCACCGTTGGCCGTCGTTTCCCCGCCTGTTGTGCCGGCTCGCGGACCTGCTATCCTGTTGCGTGGTGGGTTCGGAGAGGGGGTAGCAGGCAGGCGGCTCGCAAGATCCTGGGGCAGACGATTGCGCGAGTTCAGCCACAATCCCGGTTCAAAGGAGGCAGACATGAGCAGCTCGTTAAGCCGACGACAGTTTCTTGGCACCACGGCGGCCGGGGGGGCCTTGTTGGCCGGACGACTCGGCGACCGATCTGCGAGGGCCGCCGGGCGTGAAGGATGGCCCAAGCTGCCCCCCGTCAAGATCTACAAGGTCTACGCCGGCAGGACCGGCGGGATCTACCTGTCGAGGCCGACTAAGGAGATCGAGAAGTTCGAGAAATACCTGGCCAAGGTGGAGCGGAAGCTCGGCGACGTGACGTTCGTGGGGGGAGAGCTGATTCCCCCGGCCAAGGTGGACGAGGTGGCCGCCAAGCTCGGCGACGCGGACGGCGTGCTGCTGTTCCATCTCTCCGGGCATGGGGGCGGCGCGCCGGCGCTGGCCAAGCTCGTCGATGTAGGACTGCCCACGGCCGTGTTCTCCCAGCCCTTCAGCGGACACGGGTGGATGTACTTCCCCGCCTGGCAGAAGGCCGGCAAGAAGGTCGTCCTGCTGCCGACCAGCGACTGGGGCGAGCTTGATCGGGTGGCCGCGTTGATGCGGGTGCCCTCGCGGCTTCGGCAGACGCGGATCGTCGTCGTGCACGGACCGCAGGGAACCGAGGCGGCCTGCTCCGCCGAGCAGGTCAAGAAGCGGTTGGGCGCGGAACTGGTCCCCATTACGGTCGAGGAGACCGTCAAGGCGCACCAGGCCGTCGACCTCAAGGCCGCCGAGGCCGAGGCCGACCAATACTGGATCAGCAAGGCCAAGAAAATCGTCGAGCCCAAACGCGAGGAGATCATCAACTCGGTCCGCCTGTACCTGGCGCTCAAGAACATCATGATCCGGGAACGGGCACGGGCCATCACGAGCTCGGGCTGCATGGGGCGGCCCGCCAAGGGCTGCCTGACGTTCAGCAAGCTGAACGACATGGGACTGGTCGGTGCCTGTGAGGGTGACATGGACTCGACGCTGACCATGCTCATGTTCGGCTACGCGTTCGGGATCCCCGGGTTTATCACCGACCCGGTGTTCGATACGGCCAAGAACGCGCTGATCCACTTCCACTGCACGTCGGCCACCCAGATGGACGGCCCGGCCGGCAGGCGCCTGCCCTTCAGCATCCGCACGCAGAGCGATAGCGAGAGAGGCGTATCGCTGGACGTGGAGAACCGCATCGGGCAGGTCGTCACCTGCGCCAAGTTCGTCAACCTCCACACCATGCTGGTCTCCACCGGGCGGATCACCGAGATCACCCATGACGAGCTCGGCTGCCGCACGCAGTTCGTCACCGAGGTGGCCGACGCCCGCAAGATGTTCCACAACTGGGGTGCCGGCGTCCTGAAGGGCGGCACGATGACGCTCCTCCACCGAGTGGTCTTCTACGGCGACCACCTACAGAGCATGAAGGACCTCGGCGCGCTGATGGGTTTCAAAGTCGTCCAAGAGGGATGATCGAGACAAGTCCCCCGGCCGAACAACAGATCCACGTGTCCCCCCCATCCGCTCGACGAGCGTCAGCGCTGGCAGGATGCTCGGCGAACCGCTTGCACGGTATCGTCTCGCCCGAGCCCGTCGAACCGACAAGCAGCACCATAGGCGCACTGACCGGGTTCTGCGATAAGTCGACCCCACCCAACACAGAACGGACCAGCAACTGGGTCCTACTTCTGGTGGATCATGATGTTCCCGCCGCCGAGAACACCCTGGGCCTTGTGCTTCGGTGTCGGGGGCCCGTTTTCCGTATCGACGACGCCTAACCAGATTTCGATCTTGAAGGTGTCGTTGGTGCCTGGCTCCCCGTTGTCCTCAGCCGTAACTTTGAACGTGAACGGCCCTTCGCCGTTGACGGTTGCCTCTCCTTTGAAGCGGACCTTCGTGGCGGACTCTATCACCAGCCACTCCGTCCCCGTGCTATGCAGGTCGATGTCTCCTGCCTTGTACATGAACTCCAGGTTGCCGTCAGGGTTGTCTGCATCTTTCTTGTACTTCACCATGAACCCGAAGTTGGCTTTAGAGATCGTGTCCGTGACCGGTTCGCCGTCTATGAAACTGTCGGAATCCGGCACGAACCAGCCTCCGCCGGTGGTGAACCCGGCACTGGGGTCATATGCGACGACGACGATGCTAGCTGTATCAGAAAGGCCGTCCGCGTCCGTTATCGTCAGCTCGACGTTATAAACGCCCGCCTCCGCATACGCGTGGGTCGCCGTTGTGGGGGTGAATGCGGGGTCCGCCACCAGGATGTTCCCGTCACCAAAGTCCCAGGCTGCAACAT
>CAYOGX010000189.1:0-7477 GCA_964403235.1 uncultured Planctomycetales bacterium
TGAAGTAGTGCCACCCGCCCGACGGAAGCTGTCCCCAGATCAGCGCGCCGGCCACGCGGTCGGCGTAGTCGAGATACCGACGGTCGCCGGTGGCCTTGTAGGCCCCGATGAGCATCAGCCCGACGGTGGGCGTGCCGGGCGGCTCGACCCAAATCATGGAGTCGCGGGCCTTCAGCTCGCCATAGCGTTCCTTGAGATCCAACGAATACTTCCAGACGAAGCCGCCGCGGAGCGAGACCGTGCTCATCATGAAATCCGTCGCCTTGGCCATGGCTGCACGGACCTCCTGGCGCGTCGGTTCAGCCAGGGACGGCGATGGGCTAAATAGGAGTAGAAATAGCAGTAACTGTGGCGCTCTGAGGCCTGGCGTTTTCATCATGGCCATTCCCGCCATTTCTCATTCTGTTCTCGTCCCGATCCCTCGATCGGCTGGCGATCGCACATAGCCTACCGATTCACCCGGCGCGTGGCCAGGTAAGGCCGGCTGTGCCGACCGGCGTTTCTACGAATGCCACACGCCGACGTGCCTCTGAGCGCGGATTACGTCAGATTCTTTCGCCCGCGCCGCTAACCATCGGGTGGCGACTTCTGTCCATCATCATGTAGCGGCCAGTTAGCACCGGACAGGCCGGATCAAGCGGGCCGCTCACCAAGTCCAATGGGTCGAAAACAATGGTCGCAGCGAGGTCTGGAGGATTACCAATGAATTCCCCGAAGATGACGACGTTCGGTGGGCTGTTGGCGGTGGCGCTGGTGGCGGGTCTGGCTTCGGCACCGGCCCACGCGGACACCTTCGTTTGGGTGAGCGACGGTTCCGGCGGCACGTTCTACTCGTCGTCGCCGTCTTATTCGTCCCTTCACTACTCGTCCTACAGTCCGAGCTACTCGTCGAGCTACAGCCGCGTCTCCTACTACGAGAGCACCAGCTACACCCCGACGTACTACAGCTTCTCGTACACCAGCGACTCGCCGAGCTACTACAGCAGCCGGACGATCAGCCGCGTATACACCACTGCCCCGGTCGACACCTACTACAGCCGGGTTTACTATAGTTCTTGGTAAGAGACCCTCCAGGCCCCGTTGGGCCGGCCTGTAAGATGTCTCCTGAGAACACGCGGGGTGCGTCCCAGACGCACCCCTTTTTTTTGTCCTTGCCCATCGGCAAATCGACGGTCGGGTCTTCTCTCTGGTCTGTTGTCAACTTCCGCGGATGAGGGGTTTGGGCCTGTCCCGGTTTTGGCCGTTCTTGACGGTCAGGCGGTTGGTCACGGGCTGCCGTGCACGGCGTCGCCGACTTGACGCATCCAGTCCAACTCCTCCGGCGACATGGGATCGGCCTCGAGTGTGGTGATATTTTCGCGCATCTGGACGGCGTTTTTCGGTCCCGTCATGACCAGATGAACGGCCGGATGGGTCAGCACGAAACGGTAACAGTCCACCGCCGTGGGACGCGCCAACGTCGGCGGTATCTTCTTCGACCGCATCAGTTTCCCCCAGCGCGTGGCCGTGTAGACCGTGATGCCAGGCCGTTGTCCTCCGGCAGATAGGGGAAGACCTCGGTCTCCGCGCCTCGGTGCGCAGCGTTGTAACGCACCTGAAGGATGTCAAACACCCGCTCGCGAATGTACTGCTGAAACGTGGGGCGGTGGTGACAGGAGATCGCCAGGAACCGAACCATCCCCCGCTCCTTGAGCTCGACGACCGCGTCCATCAAGCGGGGTGACGGCGGCCTGTTGTACAGACCCAGAATCAGCACGTCGGCGTAGTCGATCTTGAGCGACTTCAACGCACTGTGAACGCTGCGGGTCAGCACCCCCCGCCATCGAGAATACGACTGGATCGCGATCACCAACTTGTCGCGATGCCTCGAGGCGAGGTGATGAATGGCCCGCATCATCCCCTTCCGCCGAAGCGAGCCCCAGTAGAAGTAATTCAGGCCGCGTTCGAAGGCCGCCTCCAGAGCAGAGCAGGGGACACCATAAGACGAGCCGATCCCCAGACGACCGACCATCAAGCCAGTACGACCGAGTTCTATGGGGTCGGCAAAAGCCATTCCGATGATCCTGGGAGATTCACGTGGTGCCAGCCTGTGCCAGGCTCCTGCGGTCGTCCGGCACTTCCCAGAAGCGCCGCGCGGCGACCTCGCTCCCTTTCTGTAGTGCCATGATACTCGATTCTTCGAGGCGGTGGGACTCATCACGTGCGGAAGACGCGCGCTGCCCCTTGCTAATACGCAAACTCATTGTAGCAGGCGCCCGAGCGTGGACCTTGTTGCTATCAGGCGAGCGCTTCGAGCTCCAGGCCGGCGGTGTGGCCGCGCTGGAGGCGATGGTAGCCGAGGGCGGCGACCATGGCGGCGTTGTCCGTGCACAGGGACGGGGGGGGCAGGTGCAGGGTGATGCCGGCCTGGTGGCAGGCGTCGGTGAGGTGTTGTCTGAGTCGGGCGTTGGCGGCCACGCCGCCGCCGACCACGACGGTGTCGAGGCCCGTCTGCTCGACGGCGAGGATGGTCTTGGCGACGAGGACGTCGACGACGGCGGCCTGGAAGCTGGCGGCGATGTCGGCGATGTCCTGTGTGCTCAGCTTGGCCAGTCCGCCCTTGGTCTTACCCGGGCCGTGCACGTGGTACAACACGGCCGTCTTGACGCCGCTGAACGAGAAGTCCAGCGAGCCGGGCGCCAACAGGGTCCTGGGGAACTGGACGGCCTGTGGGTCGCCGGCTTCGGCGGCGCGTTCGATGGCGGGCCCGCCGGGGTAGCCCAGTTTCAGGATGCTGGCGACCTTATCGAAGGCCTCACCGCCCGCGTCGTCGGTGGTGCAGCCGAGCAGCTCGACGCGGTCGAAATCATCGACGCGATACAGGGACGTGTGCCCGCCGCTGACGACCAGGCCGACCGCCGGCCAGGGCGGCTGGGCGGGCGTCATCGTCACGGTGCAGAGGTGCGCCTCGACGTGGTTCACGCTGATCAGCGGCTTGTCCCACGCCCACGCGAGCGCTTTGGCGGCCGTCACGCCGATCAGCAGACACCCGATCAGCCCCGGCGTGTGGGCGACCGCCACGGCGTCGATCTGATTGGGAACCGCGCACGCCTGCTCGATCGCCTGGTTGATGGTGTCGTTGAGCCACTCGATGTGTGCGCGGCTGGCGATCTCGGGGACCACGCCGCCGAACTTCCGGTGCAGGTCGACCTGGCTGGCGACGACGTTGCTGCGGATCTCGTGTCCGTCGGCCACCAGGGCGGCGGCGGTTTCGTCACAGGAGGTTTCGATGCCCAGGATCAGCGTCATGCCGGGGCCGCCGGGGTCGGGGGTCGTCAGCCGGCCTTGCGGATGGCGCGGTCGGCCGCGGTGACGTTCAGCACCGCCTTGAGGCTATTGAGGGCCTGATCGAGCTGCCGGTCGATCACGGGATGGGGCCGGATGGCCTGGGTGGTGGTCGGCTGGGTCGTCGGCCGGATGATGTCGGCCTGGTACCGTGATATGCTCGCCTTGTATCGTTCCTCTTTGGTGAGGTTGACCTCGATGAGGGGCTCGACGCCCCACTTGGCGTTCTCGTCGGCCCGCTCGGATCTGTGAATGCACGACCCGTTGGGCAGGTAGTAGTAGGCCGTCGTTAGCTTGATGGCGCCCTGGCCGTCCTCCAGGCGGATCACGTTTTGGACGCTTCCCTTGCCGAAGGTCCGCGCGCCGATGACCACGGCCCGCTTGTGGTCGCGCAGTGCGCCGGCGACGATCTCGGCCGCGCTGGCCGAATAGCCGTTCACCAGCACCGCCAGCGGGAACTCGGGGTACGTGCCCTCCCTCTTGGCCTCCGAGTCCTTCTTCTGCGACCACCGTCCCTTGGTCGAGACGATCACGCCCCCGGCGAGGAACCGATCGGTCACGCCGATGGCCGACTCCAACAGCCCGCCGGGGTTCCAACGCAGATCGAGGATCAAGGCCTTCATCCCCTCGCTTCGGGCCTGATTGACCGCCTTGTCGAGGGCCTCGACGGTGCCGGGCATGAACTTGACGATGCGAACGTAGCCGATCTTCTCGTCGGGATCGATCATGTAGTCCCAACCGTTGGTGGCGTTGCGTTCCCAGCCCTTGACCGAGACGATCTTGATGACGGCCCTGGCCAGCGTGATCTCCCTGACCTTGTTCTCGAATTCATGCTTGACGGTGATGGTGACGGTCGTGCCGGGCTTGCCGGTCAGTGTCTTGACCGCATCTTGCATGCTGAGCCCTTTGGTGCTCTTGCCCTCGATCTCGACGATGCGGTCGCCCGCCAGCAGGCCCGCCCGAAACGCCGGTGTGTCGTCCATCGGGGTCATGACGGTCAGCCACCCGTCCTTCATGCCGATCTCGACCCCGATGCCGCCGTAATTGCCGGTAGTTGCCCGCTTCAGCTCGGACATCAGCTCAGGGGGGAAATAGGTGCTGTAGTGGTCGAGCCGATGCAGCATGCCCTCGATCGCGCCGCGGGTCAGCTCCGCTTCGTCCACGTCCTCGACGTAGCTCCTGAGGATCTCCCTGCGAATGTCGACCAACGTCCCCAGGGTGCGATACACCTCATCGCGGCGGGCCACGGTGCTCGGCAGCTTCCAGAACAGTAGGGCGATCAGGACGATCACCAGCATCCACGCGATGTTGCGTTTTGGCATGGGAATACTCTCAAACAGGCGGCCATATCAGCCGCACGTTGGGGAGGTCGGGGGCCCGACCACCACCTCCTTCAAACTCTACCGACCGGGCAAGGGCAAGTCAACGCGTCGTTGGTAGAATGACGGCGTAGCCCGTGCAGTGCTTTTCCAGTATACTATTTGCTGGCCGGTCTCCTGGCACCCTCGGACAGGACGGCAGGTCCGCGAAGGAGCTTGGGCGACGCTGACATGTAGGAGACGACGCGCATCATGAGACGGCCGCTGGTGGCTGGCAACTGGAAGATGTACAAGACCCTCAAGACCGCCCGGGAATTGATGGACGGCCTGCGCGAGCGCTTGCCGGCCCCGGTCCCGTTGGACGTGGCGATCTGCCCGCCGTCGCCGTATCTGCTGCCGATGCAGCGGGCGGTTGACGGCACGGAGGTCCGGCTCGGCGCGCAGAACATGTGGCACGACAGCGAGGGCGCCTTTACCGGCGAGGTCTCGCCGCAGATGCTGGTCGACTGCGGGTGCACGTACGTGATCCTGGGTCACAGCGAGCGCCGACACACGATCGGCAAGGGCGAAGACGATGCGCTGATCAACCGGAAGGTGCACGCCGCCATCGGGGCCGGGCTGACGCCGATCCTGTGCATCGGCGAGAAGCTCGAGCAGCGCGACGCCGGCGAGACCGAGGCGGTCCTGACCAGGCAGATTGAAGCGGGTCTGGCGGACGTGCCGGCCGACAAGGTCGCCGCGAGCGTCATTGCGTACGAGCCGGTCTGGGCGATCGGCACCGGTCGCAACGCCACGCCCCAGCAGGCCCAGGAGGCGCACGAGCACATACGAGCGGAGTTGGCCCGAGTGTATGACCAGGCCACCGCGCAGGCGGTCGTGATCCAGTACGGCGGCAGCGTCAAGCCGGGTAACGCAGCCGAGTTGATGGGACAACCCGACGTGGACGGCGGGCTGATCGGCGGGGCCAGTCTCAAGGCCGAGGACTTCGCGGGTATCATCCAGGCCGCCGTTGAGGCCAAGAAGTTGTGATCGAGATCACGTTTGCCCGGGCCGGGCCGGATTGGTCGGCGTGGCGCGTGATGATGGCGATGCCGTTGGCGGCATGAAGTTCGGCCCGCGTGGTCGGGCAACAACCAGAGGAAGCGATGGTAATGTTAGCGGCAGCGACATTCTGGAAGGTCTTCGCGTCCGTCTTCTTTTTGCTCGTCTGTTTTCTTCTGATCGTTGTGATCCTGCTACAGAAGGGCCGCGGCGGTGGGCTGTCGGGGGCGTTCGGCGGGGCCGGTGGGCACAGCGCATTCGGGGCCAAGACGGGGGACTTCTTCACCTGGCTCACCGTGGCATTGGCCGGGTTGTTCCTCCTGCTGGCCATCATCAACAACTTCGCCCACCGTAAGATCACGGTGGCGACGCCCGGTCCAGCCAGGCCCGCCCAGATGCCGCCCGCGGCGGCGGTCCCCCCCGGTGGGGAAGGCGGCGCCCGGGACGGGTCCGCGCCGGCGCCCGCATCGGAGCCCCCACCGCCTGCTGACCGAGGCCCGCAGGACGCCACGAAGAAGTAGAACGGGACGTGGACCCGAGCGGGTCCACGGCCGGCACAGACGGACCGAGGCCTGGGCCCACGGGAGCACGCATGATCCTATCCATGACCGGCTACGGAGAGGCGTATCACGAGGAAGAAGGCGTCAGCCATGCGCTGGAGATCCGCAGCCTGAACAACCGCTACCTCAAGACGAGCATCAAGCTTCCCGATCACTTGCAGTTCCTCGAGACGGAGGTCGAACGCCTGCTGCGTGATCGGCTGGGACGCGGCAGCATCACCTTCGTCCTGCGGGTCCGCAACACCAACGCCGAGGCCTCCTACGAGATCAACGCGGCCGCCCTTCGAAGCTACATCGAACAGCTCAGCGCCGTGGGCGCGTCCGCCGCGAATGACGGTGGGGTCTCCATCGAGTTGGGCGCGTTGCTGGACCTGCCGGGGGTGTGCCAACCGCGCGTGGCCAACGATGCCGCCAAGGAGCAATGGTGGCGGGTCGTTCGGTCGCTGACCGAGGAGGCGATCGAGCAGCTCGTGGCCATGCGGCGAAACGAGGGCCAGGCCCTGCGCGAGGACCTGCTCAAGCACGTGGCCGACCTACGCGAGCGCGTCGAGCTCATCCGCGCGCGGTCCCCTGAAGTCATCAAGCTCTACCACACCCGGCTGCGACAACGGGTGGACGCGCTGCTGTCCGAGGCGGAGCTGGACTTGGGCAAGCAGGACCTGGCCAAGGAGGTGGCCGTCTTCGCGGAGCGCTGTGACATCAGCGAGGAGATCGCACGGCTGGTCAGCCATCTCGACCAGTTCACCACCCTGTGCGACAGCAAGGAGCTGGCAGGACGGAAACTCGATTTCCTCTCCCAGGAGATGCTCCGTGAGGCCAATACCATCGCCAGCAAGGCCAACGATACGGAGATCGCCCGGCAGGTGGTCGAGGTCAAGGCGCTGATCGATCGGCTCAAGGAGCAGGTGCAGAACGTCGAATGAGGGCGGGTCGGGAACGTTCGGCGGACGGTGTCGTCGGACGGCGCACGACGGGATATGGCGGATGGGTGACCGGTCAAGAGGGAAGTTGGTCGTCATCAGTGGGCCCAGCGGCGTGGGCAAGAGCACGATCTGCGCCCGGCTGGCCGAGCGACTCGGCGCCAAGGTGAGCGTGTCCGCCACGACCCGCCCGAAGGGCAACGGCGAGCTGGACGGGGAGGACTACTACTTCTTGTCGCGCGAGGCGTTCGAGCGGAAGCTCGCGGCGGGCGAGTTCCTGGAGCATGCCGAGTATCTGGGCCATCTGTACGGC
>CAYOGX010000190.1:0-7463 GCA_964403235.1 uncultured Planctomycetales bacterium
AGGAGATCCACGACATGGTGGTCGCCAGCCCCGTGCCGGACGATCTGGCCGAGGCGATACGCAGCAGTCACGCCGAGCTGGCCGGTCGATCGGGCTCGACCCGGTTCGCCCTGCGGTCGAGCGCCCTTGGGGAGGACACGCAGTTCAGCTTCGCCGGTCAATACGCGACGTTCCTGAACGTGGCCGGCGACGGGCTGGTGGCCCGCTACCGCGACGTGCTGGCGAGCATGTTCAGTCCCAAGGCCATCTACTACTTCCTGAGCCACGAGCTGACCGAGTCGGAACTGGCGATGGGCGTGTGCTGCATGGGGATGGTGGACGCGGGCGCCAGCGGCGTGACCTACAGCCGCGATCCGGTGAACCCCCAGGACGGGTGCGTCGTGGTCAACGCGATCCTCGGGCTGGGCAAGTACCTGGTGGACGGGACGCTCACGCCGGACTCGTTCCGCGTCCGGCGGGAAGACGGGTCGGTGGTCGAGTCGGCTCTGGCCACCAAGCCGGTGCGGCTGGTGCTGAGTGAAGACGGCGGGACGGTCGAGCAGGCGGTTCCGGCGTTGGAGCAGGGGTCGGCCTCGGTCGGCACGGAGCACCTGGCGGCGCTGGCGGCGTGCGCGGTTAAGCTCGAGGCGCACTACGGCGAGCCGCAGGACATCGAGTGGGCCATAGACCGCGACGGGAAGTTGCGGTTGCTCCAGACCCGTCCGCTGCGCGTCATGGAGACGAAGACCACGGCTGAGCTGCCCGACGTGTCGGCGCTCGAGGTGGTCCTGTCCGGCGGTACGACGGTGTGTCCGGGCGCGGGGGCCGGGCCGGTGGTTCACGCCAGGTCCACCCAGGACCTGGCCGAGGTCCCAGACGGGGCCGTCGTCGTGGCGCCGAACCCGTTTGCGGGCCTGATCACGGTGATGGATAAGGTCAAGGCGTTGGTGGTGGCGACGGGGGGCGTGGCGAGTCACATGGCTACGATCGCGCGGGAATTCCGCGTGCCGACGCTGGCGGGGACCGAGCGAGCGGGCGACCTGCCGGCGGGCCAGCCCGTCACCGTGGACGCCACGGGTGCGACCGTCTACGCGGGCGTTCATGAAGACCTGATCGCCGCCCGCCGCCCGGAATACAAGCTGTTCGAGGACGTGGACATCTTCAAGCTGCTCGAGCAGGTCCTCGCCCACGTCTCGCCGCTGAACCTGCTCGATCCGGCCGATGCGGACTTCGCGCCCGAGAACTGCCGCACGTTCCACGACATCACGCGTTTCGCGCATCAAAAGGCCATGCAGGAGATGTTCTCGGTGGGCGAGGGGCTCGAGGACAAGGACCGGATCGGGCTGGCGCTCAAGAGCGATCTGCCGCTGCCGGTCAACCTGATCTACATCGATCGGGAGGCCTCGGAGCTGGGGGCGACCCGATCGGTCCGTGACGACCAGATCGGCTCGGAGCCGATGCAGGCCCTTTGGGACGGGCTCAGGGCCGAAGGGTGGCCCACGCCGATGCGGTCGGCGGACGTCAAGGGGTTCATGTCGGTGATGGCCACGACGATGACCCGGCCGGAGTCGTCCGACCTGTCGGAGACCAGCTTCGCGATCCTGAGCAAGGAATACATGATCCTGAGCCTGAATTTGGGCTATCATTTCACGACGGTAGAGGCCATGTGCTCCGACGACGTGAGCAAGAACTACATTCGTCTTCAGTACAAGGAGGGCGGTGCGTCGCTGGATCGCCGGGTGCGGCGGGTCAAGCTGGTTGGCGACCTTATGTCGGCGATGGGGTTCGAGAACACCAGCCAGGGTGATTTCTTCGAGGCCACGATCTCATACCAGCCGCGTGGCGCGATCACCGAGAAGCTGCGGCTGCTCGGGCGGATCACGATGATGACCAAACAGCTCGACATGGCCCTGTCCAACGACGGGATCACTCAGTGGTACACCGAAGACTTCATGAAGAAGCTGGGGCTCACCAAGGCGGAGGGAGCCGAGTCATGAACGCAAATACCGGCCGGATTCGGCGAATCACCGATTGGTTGCTCAACCTGCCGTACCTGGTGGTGATCAGTTCCGTTCTGTTTCTGCTGATCATTGGTCTGGCGGGCATGCTGATCTATCAGGATGCGTACGTGATGCGCGACCGGATCAACAGCGATTTCAACCAGCAGCAGCTCATCCTGGCCCGTCAGGCCGCCTCGCAGATCGACACGTTTCTGAACGACATCGTGTTGGAGATCGAAGAGCTCAAGCGGTTCCTGGTCGCCGCCCCCGAAGGCGCCCGCAAGGAGGCCATCCGAGCGGTGCTGCAGCGAACGGCGTCGAAGGGCGTGATGGAGGTCGGCCTGATGGATGGCCAGGGCCGGATCGCGGAATCCTGCGGCGTCAAGGGCGCGCCGCCCGTCTCGGCCGAACGTGTCGCAGCGCAACGCCGGCCGGACGATAGAGACCACATGACCCTGGGGCCGCTCCGCGTGGAACAGATCGACTCGACCCGTTCGATGGTCACCGCCGTGTTCTGCGACCGGGTGTCTCTTAGGGGAAAGGATCACCGCACGTTGTACGCCAACATCAACGTGTCGGCACTCGTCAAGACCGTGACCAAGGACATCCGCTCCGGCAAGAGCGGCTACGCATGGGTGATCGATGAAGAGGGGATGTTCCTGTGCCACCCGAGAGAGGAGTTCATCAGCAAGAACGCCTTCACGGTACGCAAGGAACGTCGCGCTCGAGAAGAGCACCAGCCCTACATCGATTTCAAGCAGATCAACCAGATCATGAAGGAACGGATGCTCCACGGGGAAGAGGGCACGGGAAGCTATGTGAGTGGGTGGCACCGGGGCAGGCGAGGGGAGATCGGCAAGCTGATCGCGTTCACGGCCGTCGAGAGCGAGGTGCTGCCTGAGGGCCATATGTGGTCCGTGGCCGTCGTGGCGCCGACCGGGGAGGTCGCCGAGGCCGTCGGGACGATGTACACCCGCCATTATGCCGCAGGGGGTGCGATCGTCCTGGGCCTGGTCATCTTCGGCCTGTTGCTGGCGATATACCAGTATCGCATCTCGCAGACGCTCAAGCAGCAGGTCAAGCGGACCGAGGCGAGCTTGCAGGAGGCCGAGCGCATCTATCGCCGCGTCGTCGAGCAGGCGACGGATCTGATCTACATCTTCGATTTGGACATGCGCGTCGTGCTGTTGAACCCACAAACGGTCGGCGTCTTCTCCGATCTGGTGATCACCCGAAAGGACGGGGGGGTGCTTCCCGATGAGATCGACCTGAGCGACGAGCGGTCATGGTTGGGCCACAAGCTCACCGAGCTGATGCGGCCCAAGGACGCGGGGTTCATGAAGAAGCAGATCGACCGCGTGTTGGCGTATCAAGCCAGCATCTCCTACGAACACACGATCACCGTGAAGGGACGAAAGGTCCGCTTGAGCACCAAGCTTGTGCCCATCCGCGACGAGCGCCAGGAGGTGCGATACCTGTTGGGCATCAGCCGCGACGTGACCGAGCAGGAGGAGATGGGTCAGCGGATCTACAATACCGAGAAGCTGGCCTCGATTGGCACGTTGGCGGCCGGGGTGGCCCACGAGATCAACAACCCGTTGGCCGTGATCCTCGGTTTCACGGACCTGCTGCTCGAGCGGTCCGATTCCAATTCGTCCGAATACGAAGACCTGAAGGTCATCGAGACCAACGCGAACAACGCCAAGAAGATCGTGGAGAACCTGCTGACCTTCGCCAGGGTCACCGAGGGCTTGGAAGATAGGCTGGACGTCGCTGCCAGCGTCGAGACGGTACTCAAGATCGCCCAAAACACGCTGATGACCAAGAAGATCGAGCTGGTGACGGACCTGCCGGACGACCTGCCGCGGGTGCGGGGCGACAGTCGCGAGTACCAGCAGGTGATTTTCAACTTGATCAACAACGCGGTGGCCGCTATTGAGGACACCGGCGGCACGCTGACCCTGTCGGCCCGCGCCGAGGACGGCTGGGTCAACCTGGGCGTGACGGACACCGGGACGGGAATTCCGGAACGGATCAAGGCTCAGATCTTCGACCCGTTCTTCACGACCAAGAAGGTCGGCGAGGGTACGGGCCTGGGCCTGTCGTTGTGCTACGGCATCGTGAAGAAGTATGGCGGCAAGATGAGCTTTACGAGCGTCTCCGCCGAGGACAATCCGGGCCAACCCACCGGGACCACCTTTACGGTCTCCATGCCGGTGGACGAGGACGTAAACGTTGCGGAAGGAGTGGCCTGATGAGCCAACGAATCCTAGCCGTTGACGACGAGCCGCACATGCTTATGCTCCTGGAGCGGATCATCAAGGAGAAGACTCCCTATCAAATCACCGTGACCAGCAACTCGCTGGAGGTGCCCGACCTCCTCGAGCAGACAGAGTTCGACCTGATCATTTCGGACTTGAAGATGCCGGGCCTGGATGGGATGGACCTGCTGCGCCTGATCAAGGGGCAGGGGCGGTTTGAGGAGATGATCATCATCACGGCCTTCGGTTCGTTGGAGTCGGCCATTGAGGCGCTGTCCGTTGGCGTGTTCGACTACATCACCAAACCGTTCAAGCGGGAACAGATCATCTTCACGGTGGACAGGGCGATGCGTTGGCAGGACATGAAGCGACAGGCGAAACAGATGGCCAAAATCCTCGAGGCCGAGCCCTACGCCGAGGCGCAGCGCGCGTTCGAGCGGGAATACGTTCGGCGGCTCGCGGAGCGGTGCGGCGGGGACGAAACGGCGATGGCCGAACGGTCCGGGTTGTCGGCGGCGTCCGTCGCGGCGGGCATGAAGGACGAAGGCCCGGACGCGGACTGATCCGCCGGCGGATCGACGAACCCGCGTCCGGACACAACAGGAGCAAGCCGATGGAAGCGAAGCGAGCAGGGGAGATCATGATCCCCCTGGAGCAGTACCCACACGTCCCCTATTGGTTCACGCTGCGCCAGGTCGTCGCGGAGCTCGAGAAATCCGAATTCGAGATCGACGGGCGCAGGTCGCTGCCTCGGGTGGTCCTGGTGTTCGACGAGAAGTACCAGCTCATGGGGGTCGTCCGGCGGCGCGACATCATGCGTGGGCTCGAGCCGGAGTTCCTCTCGGCCAAGCCCCTGCACTACCGCAAGAAGCTGTTCGACGTGAAGGTCGACCCGAACCTGTCCGAACTGTCCTTCGACAAGCTGATCAGCGGCATGCGGGAACGGGCCGAGCGACCCATCAGCGACGTGATGCTGCCGATCCTGGCCACGGTGGAATACGACGATCACCTCATGAAGGTGATGTACGAGATGGTGGCGAATGACGTGACGGTTCTTCCCGTGCTCAAGGACGGTCGGATCGTCGGGGCGGTACGCTCGGTCGAGGTCTTCCACGAGGTCGCCGAACTTCTGCTTTGATCGGCAACGCCGTTGGGCATGGAGGGGCGACTTCAGCCATCGCCATGAAGAGATCCGACAGCCAATCGAAGCCGCCGCAGCCCGTCCCGGGCGTCCTGCCGGCCATGCCCGAGGACATCTACCTCGCCAGGCCCCCCAAGCCCTTCGATTTCAAACGGCTGAGCCTGATCCTCTTCGGGGTCGCGATGTTCGGCATCATCCATTTCTCCAGTCCGTGGCAGGACGCGGTGGACCCGACGGGCAAGCACTTCGCGCTCACGCGTGAGGGCAAGGCCGCCCTGGGCCTGTTCATCCTCGCCGCCACGTGGTGGGTCTTCGAGGTCATCCCCATCGGCGTGACCAGTATCGTCATCGGCGTGGTGCAAGCCCTGTTCCTGATCCGGCCCGCCCGGGAGGCCTTCACCGACTTCATGGACCCCTCGGTGTGGTTCATCATCGGCTCGCTCGTGATCGGGATGGCGTTCAGCAAGACGGGCCTGACCAAGCGGATGGCCTACAAGATGCTCGCCCTGGTCGGTGAACGGACCAGCATGATCTACCTGGGGTGCTTCGTGATGACGGCGTCGCTGACGCTGATCATGGCGCATACAGCCGTGGCGGCTGCGGTCTTCCCGCTGCTGATGGCCATTTACGCGCTCTACGATGAAGACGAAAAGCCCACCCGGTTCGGCAGAGGGCTTTTCATCGGGATGGCCTTCGTGGCCGGAGCCGGGAGCATCGTCACGCTGCTCGGGGCCGCGCGCGGCGCCGTCGCCATCGGGTTCTTCAAGGACATCGCCGGACGCGAGATCGGGTTCTTCGAGCTGTCCTACTACATGTTTCCCCTTGGCTGGTCGATGGTGATCCTGCTCTGGATCTTCCTCATGGTGGTGTGCCGACCCGAGCATAAGACGATTCCCGGCCTGCGCGAGCGGGCCAAGGCGCTCTACGCCAGGCTCGGCCCCGTGTCACGGACCGAGGTGCTGACTCTGATGATCGTGTTCTCCGCCATTGCGCTGCTGGGTCTGCGGTCCTTCGTCGACGCCCTCGAACCCTTGGACAAAAGCGCGGTCATCCTCACCGCCACTGTCTTGATGTTCCTGTTCAAGATTCTCGACACGGACGACTTAGAGGAGATCCCGTGGAACATCATCCTGCTGTTTGGCGGGGCGATGAGCATCGGCTTCTGTCTGTGGCAGACCGGGGCCGCCAACTGGCTGGCCATCAAGTGGCTCGTGCTGTTCCAGGACGCCCACTGGTTCATCTTCGTGATGGGCATCACCCTGTTCGTGCTGGTCATGACGAACCTGATCATGAACGTGGCGGCCATTGCGATTTGCTTGCCCGTGGCGTTGGTGCTGGCGCCGTATCTGGGTGTGGCCCGGGAAGTCATTCTGTTCGCATCGCTGGCGGCCGCCGGCATGCCGTTCTTGTTTCTCGTCGGGGCCGCGCCCAACGCCATCGCGTATAGCAGCCGGCAGTTCACCTCCGGTCAGTTCTTCCTGATGGGCATACCCGCCAGCCTGTTGCTGATGGGGGTAGTGGGCGTCTTTGTTTGGGTGATCTGGCCACTGATGGGCATGCCCGTGCTGGCCCAGTGAGCCGGCGCCAAGGGTCATGACGCAGGCGTCCAACCTGCAGGAGCGAGACGTGCCCCAAGCACATGTCCTGAGAGGCCCCGTGCGAGGCCGTCGTGCGAGCGCGATGGTTTCAGGCGCCGCCCTGTGCGTGTCGGTTGCAGCGTCGGTGGGTCTGGGAGCGGAGAAGGGCACCATGACGTCGGCCCCGCCGGTGAAGATCCCCAGCTCGAAAGACGGAACGGACCAGAGTGTCCGCGTGTACGTCCCCCCCGAGGCGGCGCCGGGTAGCGCAGCCAAACCGGTGCCGCTGCTGGTTTACCTGCACAGTTGGTCAGCCAGCTATGTGCGCTCCGAGGGCATGCCCGAAGCGCTTGCGTGGTGCAGGGAACGGGGCTGGATCTTCATCGCGCCGGATTTCCGCGGTCCGAACAGCCGCCCGGAGGCCTGTGCCTCCGACCTGGCCGTCCAGGACGTGCTCGACGCCGTTGAGTATGCCAAGGCGCACGCCCGCGTCGACGACGGGCGG
>CAYOGX010000191.1:0-7462 GCA_964403235.1 uncultured Planctomycetales bacterium
AATAGGTATACCGGCCTTATAACGCCGCTCAAACGAGTCTCGCTCCAGCATGCGCGCAACGGTTATCTGGGCGGCGAGGCGGAGGACGTCGGCGAAGGTGAGTTCGGCCAGCCACTCGCTGTTCGAGCGGATTTCGAGCCGCTCCTGGCGGAGATCGAGCACCTTGCCGGCCTGTTCCAGATACGTCTGGGCGTGCTCGCGGATCTGATCGTCCGAGAGGACGGGCCGGGTGTGATCCTGGCCGGTCGGATCGCCCACGCGAGCCGTGTAATCGCCGATAATCAGGACGGCCTTGTGGCCCAAGTCCTGAAATTGCCGCATCTTGCCCATGACGACGGTGTGGCCCAGGTGGATGTCCGGGGCGGTGGGGTCCATGCCGAGTTTGACGCGCAGCGGCCGCTTTTCGTGAATCGCGGCGGCGAGTTTGGCGCGCAGGTCATCTTCGGTATAGATCTCGACCGTGCCGCGGCGCAGAACGGCCAGTTGGCGCTCGGCTTCGTCGCGGACGGCTTGGGGGTAATCGGTGAACTCCACGGTGTCCGGCTCCGTTTGGCGGTTACGGGTCGATGCACGCGGCGGTGCGAGCGGTACACTATAGGGAAGTGGGGAGCGGGTTGGAAGGGTTTTTCGCTTGTGCGATGCCCGCGCCGAGGCCGGAACGGCTCGCGACGCGTCCGAATCGGACCCGTTCGCCGGCGATGGGGCGGTGGGCCGCCGGGCGTTTCGTATATACTTTAGGAAAATGGCATTTCGCGGATACCCCGGATTTGGGGCTTTTTGTTTGGCGATTCGCCGTTTTCGGGCCAGAAACGTCCCTCAGGGGTCGTTTTGGTAAACTGGGTAAGACGATTTTGGACGCTTTTGGCGCTTTTCGGTCCGAACCGGCGCGAAACGTGCAAAAACGGGTTCCGTTTGGTGCCGTTTTGGACCCCCATGGAGTTGGCTCAATATATAGTTTAGGATTGGGGAATCGGGCCTGTGAATTGGAAACAGGGCTGTGTGGAGAGTACCTGGGCGCTTGAGTACCTGAGTACCTGAGCAACCGCAAAACGAGACCCAGGCTTGGCCCTTCGCTGTCCGCCGGAGAAGCCCATCAGGGGAGCGGGGAGAGCAGGACGCGGGGACGGTTAGCGGTTATGGCGCGGCGAAATTTCCCCGAAAAAGGGCTTGACAGACCGGAGAGGCCGCGTAATAATACAGCAGTTGATTATCAAACGGGCGATAATCGAAAGGCTAAGCAATGGATGCGGCGAACCACATGGACCGGGTGTTGGCGTACGTCGGGCAGTTATCGGACATCGACGTGGACGCCCTCCGCGACGCGCTAATGATCCGCCACCTGCACCGCGAGATTGAACTCGGGTTCGAGCACTACACCGAAGCGATGAACTTGACCGCGCACCGGTTCAACATTCTCGAGGCGCTGTTTCACCACCCGGCGCACGCCATGACGCCGGCGGAACTGGCCGACGCGGTGCACCTGACGCGTGCGGCCATGACCGGCAACCTCGACGCGTTGGAGCGCGACGGGTACGTCCGCCGGACGCCGCACCCGTCGGACCGGCGGAAGATCCGGGTGGAACTGACGCCGCAAGGCGAGGCCCTGGAGGCCCGCATCCTGCCGGACCATTACCGCAAATCCACCCGCATCGCCGAGACGATGACGCCGGACGAGCGGCAATTGCAACTGTCGTTTTACCGGCGCGTCCTGGCGGCGCTGAAGGCGGTGCTGGAGGAGGAAGGACGACCGCGTGAGCGCGGCGGCGCCGAAGGTGCAAGGGAGAGGATATGAGTAAGTCCGAGACGGGCGCCCCCGCGCCGCGTCGTGGCCGAGGGGCCAAAGCGGTTGGCGGCCTGGTGGCGGGGCTGCTGCTGGTTGGGCTGGGTGGCGTGCTTCACTCGCTGTTTATGAGCGGGCCGGGGGGGCCGCCGCCGGGGCTGCCGATGGGGGCGTCGGGTCCGCCGGCGGTGGTGGTGGAGCGTGTGTCGAGGGTGCCGCTGAATCCGGCGGAGGCCTTCATCGGGCACGTGGAGGCGGTGGAGTCGGTGGATCTGGCGGCCCACGTGCAGGGGTATATCCAAACGGTGCACTTCACGGAAGGCGGCCTGGTGGAGGCCGGCGACCTGCTGGTGACGATTCGCCAGGCGGATTTCCGCGCCCAGGTGGCCCAGCGCGACGCCGCGCTGGCGCAGGCCGGGGCGTCCTTGGCGGCGGCCGAAGCCGACGTGCAGGCCGGCAAGGCGGACCTCGACGCGGCGCAGGCCGACCAGGCCCGGGCGCAGAAGTACCTGAAGCGTCTGCAAACCGCGGACGCGCGCAGCGTGGTGCAGGCGAACCTGGATACGGCGGAGGCCGATGACCTTCGGAGCACGGCCCGCGTTCGGCAGGCCGAGGCGCGGTTGGTCCAGGCCGAGGCCCAGGTGAAGCAGGCGACGGCGGCGATCGAGCGGGCGAGGGCGGACCTGGACCTGGCACGGATCACCCTGGGGTATACGGAGATTCGTGCGCCGATCTCGGGCCGCATCGGCCGGGCGCTGTATACGCCGGGCGACCTGGTCGGGCCGAGTTCGGGCGCCCTGGCGCGGGTGGTGCAGGTGGATCCGATCCGGGTGGTGTTTTCGCCGTCGGATCGCCAGTACCTGTCGATGTTCGAAGGCGCCGAGGCGGGAATGGCCCAGTGGCGTATCGGGCTGCGTCTGCCGAACGGCGAGACGTACACCGCGCCCGGCCAATGGGACTTCGCGAACAACGAGATGAACCTGCAGACGGGGGCCATTCCGGTGCGTGTCCGGTTCCCGAACGCCCGCGGGCTCCTGGTGCCGGGCAGTTACGTCACGGTGCTGATGAAACCGTCCGACCCGGCCCCGGTGCTGGTCGTGCCCGAGGCGGCCATCCGGGTCACCGAGCAGGGACCGGCGGTGTTCGTGGTGGGGCCCGACGGCGTAGCCGCCTCGAAACCGGTGACGGTGGGCCGCATGGTCAACGGCGTGTGCGAAATCGTGGCCGGGCTGGAGGAAGGCGAGTCGGTGGTGGTGCAGGGCCTGCAGAAGGTGCGTTCCGGCCAGGCGGTGACGGTTCTGTCGGAGCCGGCGCCGGAAGGGAGACCGCAGTGATTTCGCGTATTTTCATTGAGCGGCCCCGGCTGGCGATGGTGATTTCGCTGGTGCTCGTGCTGGCGGGGCTGCTGGCGATGCGGGCATTGCCGATTCGGCAGTATCCGCAGATCACCCCGCCCCAGGTCGTGGTCCAGGCCACGTATCCGGGCGCGAGTTCGGACGTACTGGCCAACACGGTGGCCGCGCCCCTCGAAGACGTGATGAACGGCGTCGACGACATGCTGTACATGGCGTCCGACAGCGACGACCTGGGCAACTACCAGTTGACCGTCACCTTTGCGGTCGGCACGGACCTGGACATCGCGCTGGTCCGCGTTCAGAACCGCATCCAGCAGGCGATGCCGAAACTGCCGTCCGAAGTCACCGAGCAGGGCCTCGACGTGAACACCCGCTCGACGAGCGTCCTGGGCATGGTGGGGTTCTTCTCGTCCAGCGGCGCCCTGGACTGGGTGACGATGAGCGATTACGTGCACCGGTACGCCAAGGACGTCTTCAAGCGGGTCGAGGGCGTGGGCGACGTGCAGGTCTACGGTCCGGAGTTCAGCATGCGGGTCTGGATGGACGCCGACCGTCTGACGGGCCTGGGCCTCGGCGCCGAGGACGTGATCGCCGCCATCCGGAGCCAGAACCTGCAGGCGGCCGCCGGCTCCATCGGCGCGGCGCCCGTCGACGACCAGGTGCAAACGGTTTTTTCGCTGCGCGTCACGGGCCGCCTCAACGACCCGGCCGACTTCGAGAACATCATCGTGCGGACCGACGCCGAGGGCGGCATCGTCCGCCTCAAAGACGTGGCACGGGTTGAACTGGGCGGCAACGTGCACTCGGTGTCGGCCAACTACAACGGGATGCCGACGGCCAGCGTGATGCTGCTTCAGACGCCCACCTCCAACGCGCTGAGCACGATGGACGCCGTGTACGAGGCCATCGAGGGGCTTCGGGCGCGGTTTCCGGAGGGCCTGGAATGCAAGGTGTGCTACGACGCCACGAGCTACATCCGCGTCAGCATCCAGGAAATCGTCTGGACGTTGTTCATCACGTTCGGGCTGGTCGTGTTCGTGTGCTACCTGTTTCTCCAGGACTGGCGGGCCACGCTGGTGCCCTCGGTCACGATTCCCGTGTCGCTGATTGCGACGTTCGGGGTCATGTTGGCCATCGGGTACACGATTAACACGCTGACGTTGTTCGCCCTGGTGTTGGCGATTGGCGTGGTCGTCGACGACGCCATCGTGGTGGTCGAGCGCGTCCTGCACCTGATGGACGCCGAGGGCCTCGACCACAAGGCGGCGGCGCTGAAGACCATGAAACAGGTCAGCGGCGCCGTCATTGCCACGACGCTCGTGCTGTTGGCCATCTTCATTCCGGTGGCGTTCGTGTCGGGCATCACCGGCCGGATTTACCAGGAATTCGCGGTCACGATCTGCATCGCCGTTCTGTTCTCGACGCTCAACGCCCTGACGCTGAGCCCTGCGCTTTGCGCGACGATTCTCCATAAGGCCAAGCCGCACAAGCACGGCCCGCTGGCCTGGTTCAACGCCGCGCTCGGCCGGGTGCGCCGCGGGTACGTCTCGCTGTCGATGCAGTTGGCGGTCCGCAAGGCCCTGACGATGGGCATCCTGCTCGTCGTTTTGCTGCTGGTGGCCTCGCAGTTCAACCAGAGCCAGACGGCGTTCCTGCCGGACGAGGACCAGGGCGTGCTCTTTGCCGACATCCAGTTGCCGGAGGGCGCCTCCCTGGCGCGGACCGAGGCGGTCGTGGACCGCTTGCGCGACAACGCGCGGGACCTGCCCGGCGTCGAGGGCGTCCTGACGGTCTGCGGCGCCAGCCTCCTGGGCGGACGCAGCGAGAATATCGCCCTCCAAATCGTCGTCATGGAACACTGGGACGACCGCACGACCCCCGACCGGCACGTGACGCACGTGACCGACGTGCTGCGGGCCAAGGCCGCCGCCATGCCGGAGGCCCAGATCAACTACTTCGTGCCGCCGGCCATTCCGGGCGTCAGTGCCAACGGCGGCCTGGACCTCCGGCTCCAGGCCGTGGGCGACCCCGACCCCGCCAAACTCGAAGCCAAACTCCACGACTTCCTGGGCCGGATCAACCAGGACCCGAATATCCTGGTGGCGTTCAGCACCTACACCGCCCAGACGCCGCACATACACGTGGACGTCGACCGGACCAAGGCCGAGGCCCTGAACGTGCCCGTCGCCACCGTCTTCGGCACCCTCCAGAACTACCTGGGGTCGCGGTACGTCAACGATATCAACCTCGGCAACCAGGTGAACCAGGTCATCGTCCAGGCCCAACGCAAGGACCGCAGTTACCTCCCGGATATCCAGCGCCTGTACGTTCCCAGCCTGACCGGCGCCATGGTGCCCGTGGACAGCCTCGTGACGACCCGCAGCACGCTGGCGCCGCGGCTGCTCCAGCGGCACAACCTGTTTCCGAGCGCGACGATCAACGCGATGCTGACCCCCGGGAGCAGCAGCGGCGCGGCCATGGCGGCCGTCGAACGCATCGGCGACGAGATCCTCGGCAACGACTACGCCTACGCGTGGTCGGGCATGAGTTTCCAGGAAAAGAAGACCTCCGGCGAAATGGTCCTGCTCGTGGGCATGGCGTTGGTGTTCGGGTACCTGTTCCTGGTGGCCCAGTACGAGAGTTGGACGATCCCGGTTCCGGTCATGCTGTCGATTTCGGTGGCGTCGCTGGGCGCGCTGCTTGGGCTCCAGGTGACCCACTTGCCCCTGAGTATCTACGCGCAACTGGGCATGATCCTGCTGGTCGGCCTGGCCAGCAAGAACGGGATCCTGATCGTCGAGTTCTGCAAGACCCAGCGTGAAGAAGGCAAATCCATTTTGGATGCCGCCGCCGAAGGCGCCGGCCAGCGGTTCCGGGCCGTCCTGATGACGGCTTTCACGTTCATCCTGGGCGTGATGCCCATGGTCATCGCCACCGGCGCCGGGGCCAACAGCCGCCGCGCCATCGGCACGACGGTGTTCAGCGGCATGACGTTGGCCACCGTCTTCGGCATCGTCCTGCTCCCGGCCCTGTACGTGGTGTTCCAGACGCTTCGCGAAAACGTCAAAGACAAGATGGCAGCCGGCCGGGCCGAGCGCGCCGAAGAGGAGGCCGGCTGATGCCCGGGCAACCGACACGCACGATCCTACCCGGTGTCCTGGTCGTCCTGGGCCTTTGGCTGTCCGGCTGCATGGTCGGGCCGGATTACCAGGCCCGGGACCTCTCCGACTGGTTGGACGAGGCCGAGGCGACCGATGCCGAGAACCCGCCGGCGGCGACCATCGCCCCCGAGGAGTTGGCCCAGTGGTGGACGGTCCTGGACGATTCCATGCTGACGACGCTCGTCGAGCGTGCCCTGAAGCAAAACCGTGACTTGCAGGCCGCCCAGGCCGCGGTTCGCCAGGCCCGAGCCCGCCTCGGCATCGCCATGGCAGGGCTGCTGCCGCACCTGAGCGCCGGGGGCGACGTCAGCCGCGGTCGCAGCAGCGGGAACGTGGACCTCGGCCCAAGCGTGACGAGCGATCACTTTCTGGGCCAGTTCGACGCGACGTGGGAGATCGACGTGTTCGGCGGGACGCGCCGGGGCGTCCAGGCCGCCGAAGCCGATCTCGAGGCCCAACAGGCGGGGCTGCAGGACACGTGGGTCACCCTGGCCGGCGAAGTCGCCGAGGCGTACATCGCCCTGCGAACCAACCAGCAGCGATTGGCCGTCACACAAAGCAACCTGGACCTTCAGCAGCAGACGCTGGACCTGCTTCGCTCCCGCCGCAAGGCGGGCCTTGTCGACGACCTGGCCGTCCTCCAAGCCGACTACAATCTCCAACGAACGCAATCGCTGATCCCGACCCTTCGGGGCAACGTGAACCTGGCCCTGCATGCCTTGGCGGTGCTGACCGGCGGGGTGCCCGGCCAGGTGGACGGGCCGCTACGGAACCGCAAGCGCATCCCTGCGCCCGAGAGGGCCGTGGCGGTGGGGATCCCCGCCAACGCGCTGCGGCGACGGCCGGACGTGCGCCGAGCCGAACGCCGGGTGGCCGCCCAGACCGCACGCATCGGAGAAGCGACGGCCGACTTGTACCCGAAGTTCTACCTCCTGGGGTCGGTGGGCCTGGAATCGGTTGACGGGTCGGACTTTTTCGATGGGGACAGCGGCGTGTGGGGCGTCGGCCCGCGGATCACGTGGCCGATCTTCCACGGCGGCTCCATCCGACAGAACATCCGCGCGCAAACGGCCCTCCAAAAGCAACTCGTGGCCCAATACGAGCAGACCGTGTTGCTGGCGGTCAAGGAAGTGCAGGACGCCGTCGTCAGCTACGGGGAACAGCAA
>CAYOGX010000192.1:0-7445 GCA_964403235.1 uncultured Planctomycetales bacterium
GGAGCGATTTCGCCATCGACGCCGGGCCGATGCTCGTCTTTCTTAGCACCGTCCTCGCCGAGCCGCTGCCTCGGACCTGCCTGGCCAGGACCCTGCGGGTCGGCCAGGTCGCTCGACTGCCGTTGCCCCGTCCGACCAGTGGTTCGCGGGCGGGCGAGGCAGAGCGCCCCCCCCCGGGGGGCGTGGTCACGATCACCGCTTCCGGTCGACCCAAGCACGTGACGGCGGCGACGGACCCGAACGGCACGACCGTCCAAGCGGTCACGGAGCGCTGTGGTCATTACCTCGTGACCGGGGACAGTCGCGGGGGGCGACCGATGTTTGGCTACTCGGTCAACGCCCCGGCCGAGGAGTCGGACCTGGAACGGATGTCGATGACGTCGATCGCGTCTCGTTTCGCGCCCGGGTCGGTGCGACGGATCGAGGACCTCGAAGGCTTGGACGGGACGGGCGGGGCCCGGGCGGCCCCCCGCGCGCTGGCGGGCTGGTTGTCAATGCTGCTGCTAGGTCTGTTGCTGGCGGAGAGCTTCCTGAGCAATCGATTTCACCGCCGGGCCGACACCGCGGAGGCGACGTCGTCCGGCGGTCCCTAGCCGGGGGTCGGAGGTGGTGGTTTCGGCCCAGCCGCCCGGTGCGGGCCGTTTCGCGCGGGTTTTCTGTGGCAATTGGTCCCTGGCTCTGTTATCGTCTGTCGGACAGATCAGTGCGGATGGCTGCTGGCCGTCCCGTGCTTCGATGGGTAGCTAAGGAGAACTCAGGATGGAGGACTACGACCGTCTCAAGAAGATTGTCGAGGAGTGCGCCGAGGACGTCGCCAAGGCTCAGGGCGGCAACAAGGCGGCCGGCACGCGCGTCCGCAAGGCAATGCAAGACGTCAAAGCCGCCGCTCAAGAGGTCCGCAAGAAAATCCTGGAAGTGCGATCCGGCGCGGACTAACGAGCGGCTCGCCCCCAAATGATCGGTCAGGCTCGGCCGGACGACTCGGTCCGGGGGGCATCGGCCCAATGCCCCCGTCCAGGTGGTGGCCGATTCGGCCTGCGCAGCGGGACAGTTGCCCGTCGGTCCGGCATCCGCCGAGGTCCGCCCGACGCAAGACAATATGCCACCTCCCCTACTGTTTGATCCAGGCCAGTACGATCTGACCCGGGTCGTCGTGACCCGCGAGCAGATCTACGGGCTGTTGCCGCATCGGTACGAGTTCATGTTGCTCGACGGCGCCCTCGTGGTGGACGCCGAGAACGGGCGGATGGTCGCGTTCGCCGATCTTCGCGAGGACGCCTGGTGGGCGCGCGGCCACATCCCGGACCGGCCGATGCTGCCGGGCGTGCTGATGATCGAGATGGGCGCCCACGCGGCCTCGTATTACTACCGGGCCGTCCTGGGTCACCCCGGATTCCTCGCCTTCGCCGGCTTGGAGGTGTGCAAGTTTCGCGGGACGGTCGAGCCGCCCTGCCGCCTTCACCTGCTCGGCACGGCCGTCGATGTCCGTCCCCGCCGGAGCGTCTGTGTCTTCCAGGGCCTGGTCGGCGACCGGATGGCCTTCGAGGGCAAGATTACCGGCATACCGATCGAGTAGGCATCCCGACGTGTTGACTTGTCAGTTTGCCGACTTGTCGACCGCCGCGACCACGGCGCGGATGTGGTCGGGCGTGGTCCCGCAGCAGCCGCCGATGTAGTCGATGCCGATCGCGAGCAGATCCCTGACCCGCGCGGCGAATTCCTTGGGGGCCTGTTTGTACACGACGTTGCCTTCGATGAGCTCGGGCAGGCCCGCGTTGGGCTTGACCCAAACGGGCAGGTCGGTCGAGGCCCGCAGCTCTGCGACGGGCGTGATCACCTCGTCGATGCCCACGCCGCAGTTCGCGCCGAGGACATCGGCGCCGGCGTCGGCCAGCGCGGCGGCGGCCTTTTCAACGCTGTCGCCCATCGACGTGAAGCAACGGTCAGGCCCGGAGTCGAAGACCATGCTGGCGACCACCGGCAGGTTGGTGTGCTGCTTGGCTGCGCGGACGGCGATGACGGCCTCGGCCAGCTCGGTCATCGATTCGCACAGGACGGCATCGACGCCACCGGCCGCCAGGGCGCAGGCCTGTTCGGCGAAGGCGTCCTTCAGCTCCTGCGGATCGATCTGTTCCATCATGACGATCTCGCCCGAAGGCCCCATCGAGCCGAACACGCGGACACCTTTTCCAGCGGCCTGCCGACTGATGGCTGCACCCGCCCGGCACAGCTCGGCTGCACGATCGGCCAGGTCGTGCTTGGCCAACATTACCCGGTTGCCTATGAACGTGTTGGTCAGGATGGCCTGTGACCCGGCGGCGACGTAGCTGTCAGCGACCTGCCGCACCAGGTCGGGCCGATCGATGTTCCACCGCTCACGACAGTAGCCGGCCGGGCACCCGAGCGCGTCCAACTGCGTCCCCCACGCCCCATCGGTCACCGTCACCTTGCGCTCTGTTTGTTCCGACGGCATGACCGGTTCCTCCCGCTCCGTCCTACCCTATCGAGAACCGGCCGGCCGAGCAACCGAGCGTGGTCGGCAACCGGTCCGACTGGAAAACCGAAGGGTCCACAGCGCATGCCTCACCTGTCCGGGAGCGCACGACACGGTAAGACAGGCAGGAAAGGGATGCCGGCGAGAGGTTCGCGGTCCGAACCAACGAAGAATGGAGTCGACAGCGGCCCCGAGCCCGCAGGCCAGTGACGAAAAGGCCACATTATCAGTTGCTACGCCCGGAACACCGGCCTCCCTGCACTCGCTGTCGAACTCCCTCCTCCCTGAATTAGGTCAACACGTCTGCCGGGGCGCATCGGCCTGGCAAGCGCGTGTGATTTCCACCGTCACTCGAACAGCGTCCGCTGCCCAGGGGCCTCGCCCCGGGTCAAATCGCGGACCTCCTGCACTTCGTCGATGAATTCGTGGACGTCCTTGAAATCGTGATACACGCTGGCAAACCGGACGTAGGCCACCTGATCGATCTGCCTGAGTTTCCGCATCACCCGTTCCCCGATGAACTGGCTTTGGACCTCGCGGTCGAAGACGTGAAAGGCCTCGGCCTCGACCTCCTCGACCATCGCCAGCAGCGCGTCGGTGGCCACCGGACGCTTGTAGCAGGCGCGTTGCACCCCTTCGAGGATTTTGTTTCGGTCGAACGGCGCGCGGCTCCCGTCCTTCTTGATGACCTGGAGCTTGACGGTCTCGTCGACGCGTTCGCGGGTGGTGAAGCGGCGTCCACAGGACAGGCATTCCCGGCGGCGTCGGATGACGCGGCCCCCCTCGCTGGCCCGGGAATCGATGACCTTGTCCTTGTCCTCTTTGCAATATGGACACCGCATGGGTTGAGACGTCCATTCGGGTCGTGCAGGTCTACGACCGGGGCAAGTCCGGCCGTTCCCGCCTGCCGCCATATCTTGGACGCGCCCAAACATATACCACAAGATCTGGGGCGTCAAGGGGAAATCCGCCATCTTCTCCGATTTCCAGGCCCGGCTTCAGGGACGCCGAGATTTGTGGTCAAGCCCGGCGCGGGATTCTGCCGAAACTCCTTTGGGGTGGTGCTGATTATCGGACTATCCGCACCACCCGCACCGAGCGAGGGTTTGCAGACCGATCATGTGTGTCCACCCGTCACCGCCGGGAGTCCGCGCGGCAGTCTGCCTCGCCGTGACGGGGGTGTGCCTCCCGGTCATGGGTGCAGGGGCCGCCTTGTCGTCCTCGTCGGGCTCGCTGCCCTCGTCGGCGGCCGTGGGAACCACACCGTCCATGCCCCCATGGGTCGTCAAGGCAACGCCCGTCCATGGGAACACGGGCACGCGCATCGAGATCCGCTACCGACACCATTCCCAGCCGTTTGTCGTCCGCGACCGTGCCGCCCGGGAGGTGCTGATCCGCCCGACGATTCGGGTCGCCTCCACCGGTGGCCAGGCGTGGCTGGGTCTCGATGCCGACCTGGCCTGGGAGGGCCGGTGCTCGGCCGCGGGGGGATGGCTCGTCATCGACGCCGATCGCTCAGGACCGGGGCTGGCGACGGCCAATCTCCGCTACAACCTCCGGACCAGGCGATTAGTCCTCTCCAGCGGGTCCGCCGAGGTCCACATCGACCTGACGAACGGCAGCGTCAAGGGGCCGGCCGCCATGGTCGGTCCGTGCCGGAATCTCCGCGACCATTTCCTCAGCCACGGCAATCAGCCGTTCTGTGTGAAGGTCAGTGATCGCGCCGGGTGCAGCGGGGTGGTGTGGATCTTCGACGATCTGGCCAGCGTGGCCGTCGGGCCGGCCGAGGAACCTTGGTTCACGCCGGACGATCCATGGCCCGCGGACCTCTCGACGACGTCCTGGCCGGCGTCGGACAGCCCGGGCACCCCCTCCACGCGGGAGACCACGCCGTCCTTGCCCCTGTTGGAGCCGCCCAGGCCGGTGGTGCACCGACGGGATCGAGGGGATCAGGCGTGGGCGTTCGGCCGGCAATCCTTCAGTCCGGTCCGGTCAGTGGCGGCCTCATCGGCGCGCCCGACGCGGCTGTCGAGCTGGCCGGGCAAGGCCCTGCCCTCTCGGCCCATGCCGGGGCTCGCCGGGAACGACGCTGTCCAAACGGTCCACAGGCTGGAAGCGCTCGGCAGTCGTTGGCGGGGCCAAGCGGAACGGATTCGGTTCGTCGTCGACGCCCTCGACCGAACCCGCGCCGGTTTGGGTCTGGCGGTTCTCGACGAGGAATCGGTCAACGCCTGTGCCGAGTCAATTGCCCGGGCGTGCGGGTTCAACGATGCCCACCTGACTGCGGTCGCGGACGGGATCGTCCACGATCTCGTCGCACGTCCGGGGGTCCTGAACGGGCGACTGCGTCGACTCGAGCAGGCGATTCACAAGGCGATGGTTGAAGCGCTGCGGTCGGTCCAGACCGCTCGAGGCCTGACCCTGCGGGCGGCCGATCTGGCCGAGGCGGAACGAAACTGCAACCGGTTGACGATTGGCACGTCCCTGAACGACGAGGTGCTGTGTCTGTTCATGGACTTGGCCACCCGGACCGGTCCGATGCCCCCTCGACGACGGCTGATGGCCCTGGTCGCGGAGCGGATGTTGGGTCGCGCCCGCGACGATGCGCTGGCCCGGTTGTGGAACCATGTCGACCTGTTGGCGACGGGCACCGTCGAGGCCGGCCTGGATCAGCCCTGGGGTCGGATGCCGATGGTGACGAATGGTCGGGGGGTTGATGGTCTGAATCTCGATGCGTCGGCCGACAGCGCGTTGGCCGCACTGGCCTCGGCCATCTACGAGGACCCCCTGACCGCGAGGCACTTCCAGCGACACCTGGCCCGGCGATTTCCGAACCGACTGGCCATCACCCCCGCGGGGGTCGCCGCCCTGGTCGAGGAACTCGCCCTCGCCGGCGTCGCGGTGCCCACGGGTCTCGAGCAGCTTCTGGCGATGTGCGGTAGCCCTCGGCAGGAACGCCGGGCCGTCCTGGGCGAGGCCGGCGTCAAGGCTCGCGCGTCCTGGTTGCTGATCGACCGTGTGGGCAAGTTGATCGATCAGGCCGTCAAGCGGTGTTCGGACCGCCTGGCCGCCGCGCGGAGGGACGAGCCGGCCTACCGGTCCGCCTACACCCGGCAACAGGCCGAAGTCCTGGGCCTGGTGCGGTGGGTCTGTGAAACCTATGCCGACCAGATCTTCGGTCGGGTCGACCTGACTCCGCGGCAACGCAAACACCTGATCCTGTCCACCGCGGCGTGGTGGGTGCGGCAATGGCGGATGGATCTGTGTTGGGTTCCCGTCACCCTGGAGGTCGAGGTCCAACGTCGGGATGATCGTTATTCGTGGCGGGTTCACGACGTCCGCATCCATCTGCTCGACCAGCCGGATCCGGAGGCGGTGGCGGAAGAGCGGATGGCCTGCACGCCGCCACCGCGGGCGTTTCCGATCGGACGGATGCGACTGGCAACGGGTCGGGTGATCGAGCCCCGGACCCTGGCCGACATCGAGGCGCTCGAGGACCGGCCCCCTGTCGCTACCGGGGGACCGTCGTCCGGTCCCGGGTCCGCCGTGCAGGACAAGGCGGCGGACGGGGTCGCCAGCCAGGTGGGGCCAGCGCTCTCAACCCGCGATCGCCGACCGCGGATGATCGTCCCTGAATCACCTCAGGTCATTCTAGCGAGCACGGAAGTGCCCGAGCCCGTCGGGCCGACGCCGTTCGCCGGGGCGGCGTCGGCCGCGGCTGGCCAACCGGTCGATGCAGGGGCCGCCGCACGTTCGGCGCCCACCAGACCGGAGGCGTCGCCGATTCACCGGGTGGAAGCCATTCAGGTCCCCGAGCCGGAACTCCCCGTGCCGGGCGATGAAATGAGTCTTCCCGTCACGCTCCGCCCCGGGCCGGCGACCCGGCCGCGGCACCTGGCCGTTCATGCCGACCAGCTCGTCCGGTTGATGGGGGTACTGCATTTCGGGGACGCGTCGGCCCGGCCCGTCTGTGTGTGGGTGGATCTCCACGCCGACGACCCGGGCGCGAGCGGGCTGGCGGTGACGACCTCACCCCAAGCGGCGGACCAGGGACGGGCCGCCCTCGTCGAGTTGGCCTCCGGACGATGGGTGCGTCGGGCAATCCGGTGGCCCGACAGGACGTCTGGATCGGGACAGTTCCTCGTGACGTTCCGCGCACCGGCCCCCACGCGCCAACCGCAGACCTTGACGATGATGTTATCCCTCGCCTGGGACAAGACCGATCGGCCCGAGGGGCTGGCGGAGCAGACGTACGTATTCCATCTGTTGGACAGGCCCGGCCGAGGCAAGCAGATGGCCGCCGCCCGAACGCCCTAGGTTGGATGACATGCCGTCAGGAACGATCGCCTCGAGGACCGCCTCGCGTAAGCACCTCGCCGGGGCCGCTGCTCTTGTCTGCGCGCTGCTGTCCCTGACCCTCTACACGGTCACGCTGGTGCCGGAGGTAGGCTGGGGAGACGCCGCCGAGTTTGCCCTCCAGGCGGCCAAGCTGGGCGTGACCCATCCGCCCGGCAGCCCCATGCACACGTTCCTGGGATACCTGTTCTGTCAGGTTACTTATGACCCCGCCTTCGGGACGAACCTGCTCTCGGCCGTCTGCACGGCCGTCTCGGTGGCCGTGCTCACCCTGATCTGTTTCGAACTCACCCGCAACTGGTACGCCGGCCTCGCCGCTGCGCTGATCTTTGCGGTGTTGCCGCGTGTCTGGGAGATGGCCGTCATCACCGAGGTGTACAACGTCAACACCTGCCTGTTTGCCCTCGCGCTGTTCCTGGTCATCCTCGCGCAGCGCAGACCGTCGATGCTCCTGCTCTGTGCCAGCGCGATCGTGACGGGCCTGTCTCTTGGGACCTACCTGGCCAATCTGTTGTTGCTGCCGGGCTTCGTCTGGCTGGCGACGCGCCACGGCCGAAACAAGGTCCTGCCAGCCGGACTGTTCGTATCGCTCGCA
>CAYOGX010000193.1:0-7439 GCA_964403235.1 uncultured Planctomycetales bacterium
CGCTGGAAGAGGGCGTGATGACGAACACGAGGGACGCGGGATTCGACTGGCTCCAGGCGCGCCTCGGCCTGGTCGTCGAGTCGAAGACGCAGTACGGCCCGCGCTGGCGGACGCTCGAGCCGGCGAAGCTCGACGTCGAACCGTGGCCGGCGGCGTGCGCGCTCGGCCTGTACGAGTGCGCGCGCCGGCATGAGAACGTCTTCGCCGGCGGCAAGACGGGCAAGAAGAAGGCGCCCGGGCTGCCGACGCCGCACCGGGAGCCGGCCGTGCTTCGGTCGGCGGCCGACCGGTTCGTGATCGACGACCATTTCCTCGAGAGTCACCTGTCGGCGAACATCGCGGTCATCGCGCGGGAGCTCGGCGTCAAGCCGGGCGCGACGAAGGCCACGACGATGACGCGGCTGCACGGGGCGGCGATCCCGCCGGGCGCGATGACGAAGGACCTGGCGAAGGCGTTCGGCCTGGCCGAGAAGGACCTGGTCGTGATCGAGCCGGCCGAGCTGCTCAAGGACCGCGGCCCGATGGTCATGGCGGCGCAGGACCTCGTCCCGGACGGCTGGGTGCGGTCTTCGGCGAAACCGTGGACGAAGGGCAAGCGGAAGGGGAGGAAGTCGGCGAAGAGGACGCGCACCACGAAGAGCACGAAGGGCACGAAGAAGAAGAGAAGCAAGCCACGGATGGACACGGATGGCACGGATAACGGCACCGGCAACGGCCCACCACGACGGCACGACGGCACGACGAAGACGGCGACGGTGCACATCGACAAGCCGCACCGGGGCCTGGGGGCGGGTGAGCACACGGTGACCGGGCTGAAGGTGGGGCGGAAGTGGACGCGGTTCACGGACGTCTCGGGCCGGTCGCACAAGATGAAGGTCGAGGACGTGCGGGTGAAGTAGTCAGATCAGTGACCAGTGACCGGTGGTCAGTGACCAGTAACCGGTGACCAGTGACCGGTGACCAGTGACCAGTGATCAGTGGTCAGTGAACGGCCACGGCAACTGGCTACGGATTCTGAAAGGAGGTCGTGATGCCGGACTATCTGCGGAAGATTTTGGAGGCGGAGTACGCGGTCCTGACGCTGCTGGACGCGGACGGTGCGGTCCGCCGGTACGCGGTACGGTCGCTGGACGGGGCGGTCGACGACATCGTGATGGGCGCGTCGGCACGGGTTATCGAGAACCCGGACAGTCCCGGCTGCGACGTGTACGAGGAGCTCTGGCGGCAGCTCGACGAAGAGGAGGATGGTGATGGCGAGTGATCGTGTGCACGTGGTGGTCGTCCAGGAGGTCTGGACGACGCTGAAGATCCCGGCCGGCGAGGACCTGTCGACGGAGCGGATCCTGACGCTGGCAAAACGCGCGGTCGAGATCTCGCTGAAGTTCAGCGACCAGGTCGGTCCGACCGGCGAGCCGATCGGGCCGACGACGGAGATGTACAGCGAGGTGATGGGGCAGGACATCGAGGAGGACGACCGGCCGGACGCGGCGAAGGGCAAGGTCGAGCCGAAGGTCGGGGAGCAGAAAGGAGCAGGGCAATGAGGCGGTACACGTTGACGGCACGGATCAGGTCGGTCGTGAGCCGGACGATCGAGGCGGACGGGCTGCAGAGCGCGCTGGCGAAGGTGCAGACGCTCGGCCCGGGCCAGCTCCTCGCGCCGGGCGAGGGCGAATCATACGTCGAGACCGTCGAGGCGGTGGAGCTGCTCGGGTTAATGGCCGAGCCGGGCGGCGCGGCGTCTCCGACTTCGTCGGAGCCGGAGACGAAGCGTTCCGCTTCGTCTGGCTCGGGGTCGGGCGGTTCGGGGGAGTCGGGCCGGAAGCGGGCGCGGATCAAGCGCGACGGCAAGAAGCGCGCGGCGGGGTCCGGGGCCGGGCGCAAGAGCAAGCTGGAGCCGAGGATGTGCCCGTACTGCGGCGAGGAGTACCAGCCGAGGCGGAAGGACCAGGTCAAGTGCACGAGGCCGGCGTGTCTGAGGGCCTATAACCGCGAGCACAAGGCACGGCGCAAGGCGAAGCGGTCGGCGTCTCCGGCTTCGCCGAAGCCGCCGGCGTCGGACGACCCGGTCGTCCCGCGCGGCCACACCAAGCGGCGGTGCATCGGGTGTGATCGGCTGGTCGTCGGGCCGAAGGGCGGGACGGCCAGGTGCCCGAACTGCGGTGCGGACGTGCGGATGGACTGAGAAGCAGTGACCGGTGACCAGTGACCGGTGACCGGTGACCAGTGACCAGTGACCGGTGACCAGTGGTGAGTGAACGGCCACGGCAACTGGCCACGGATGGACACGGATGGACACGGATGGGAGCCGCGACGGTCGAGCAGTTGCACCGGATGCCGAAGATCGATCTCCAGGCGCTCTGCTGCCGGAACGGTCTTTCGACGCGCGGCGACAAGTGGGACCTGGCGGAACGGCTTTGCGGTTGTGTCCGCGAGGACGTGGCCCTGATGTACGGAGGGAAGCGGCGATGAAGGAACTGGTGATGCAGTATTTTCGGACGGGCGTCGATCCGGTGTGCTACCAGTATATTCGCAAGGTGGTGACCAACGGGACGGTGGTGCAGCTCTTCCGCCAGGACGGCTCGGGGCAGGAACGGCTGATTGCGATCATCAATCTCGGTCCGGGTGATGTTATCGAATCGATCGACCAGGCGCTGTACGAGAAGTACGTGGCCAGGCGTCGTCTTGCGGAAGACGACGTGTGAGCGCGGAGGAGGGTCGAATGACGCCTGACGAGACTGACCTGCGGTTGAGGGCGGCGGGGGAGATGTTCGCGACGGCCTGGCGTCGGCTGGCGTCGATCGTGTACGAGACGGCGGTCGAGAAGGGCTGGTACGAGGACCGGATCGACACGCCGGGTGCGATCGCTCTGATGCATTCGGAGCTCTCGGAGGCGCTGGAGGCCCGCCGGCGGGGGAACCCACCGGATGACAAGGTCCCCGAGTTCGACGGGATGTCGGCGGAGTTCGCCGACTGCGTGATCCGGATCATGGACGAGGGCGAGTACGGCGGGTTGCGGATCCCGGAGGCGGTCGTTGCGAAGATGCGGTTCAACCGCGGCCGGCCGCGGAAGCACGGCGGGAAGGAGTTCTGATGGTCGAGGTCCTGATCGGGGTGTTGACGGTGGCGGCGGTGTGCCTGCTGGCGCTGGGGCATCGGGTCGGGAACGTGTTCGGCCTGCTGGCGAGTCCGCTCTGGCTGTGGACGACTGCGTCGGCGGGCGACTGGGGGAAGTTCGCGGCGTCGGTGGTGTGTCTGGCGTGCTATGGGGCGGGGGCCTGGCGGCATCGGAAAAGGCGATCGACAATGGACGCAGATGAACGCAGATGCGCACGGAGGGAACCGGAATGATCGATTGGATCGCTCTCACGTCGCTGGTGCTGATCTTGTCGACCCAACTATTCGTCGTGCTCTTCGGCTGGTGGATCAGTTTGCGCACGCTGAGCGTTGTGTGGACGATTGGCTTTGTGTCGATGGTGATACTGATGGTCCTGATCGCGGTCACGTGTTTCCCGACTCGATGGCCGATGTCCGTTGTGTCGATGGTGACTCTGCTGGTCCTGAGCGCGGTCACGTACTGGATGACTCGAGACGGAGGGTGACATGAACGCGCGTGAGATTGTGTCGGTGTGGCTTCGGAAGCACGGGTACGACGGGCTGTGCAACTCGGACGCGGAGTGCGGCTGCTCGGCCGACGACCTGGCTCCGTGCGGCGAGATTCAGACGACGTGCGAGCCGGCGTTCTTGTGCACGCTGCCGGCGGACCGACGCTGCGAGGGCTGCACTCGGGATCCCGAGGCGGGCCGCTGGTTCTGTCCTCGGAACCCTGCGACGGCGGGGTCGCAGGGTGCGATGGGTCGGATCCTCGACGCGGGGTACGCGCTGGTCGTGATCCCGGACGCGGACGAGGACACGCGGTTCTGTGCGATCGACGTCCGGTCGGACCTGGTGACCGACGTGGTCGGGGCGACGGGGCTTCAGCGGTTCGCGAGCGTGAACGATAACCCGCTGGCGGCGCTGGCGAAGGACGTGGAGGCGGAGGCCGCGCAGGCCGACGAGCCGGGCGATTGAGCGGCAACGGCAATGGACGCAACGGATGAAGGCCAGTGACCAGTGACCAGTGACCAGTGACCAGTGATCAGTGACCAGTGATCAGTGACCAGTGACGGCAAGGGCAACGGCGAACGACGACGGCACGGAGGGAATGTGGTGATGGACGCAGAGCAGAGGAGACTCGTAGATCAGTTCCGAGAGCACAGCTGCTTCGAGTTTATGGGCCAGGCCGAGGTCAGGCAGAACGACCCGGCGGGGTTCGTTTCCTTGTGGGAGAAGAACGTCCAGTGGCTGAGGGACGTGGCCGAAGAGACCGGTCAACTGATCGCCGACTACAAACGACGGCACGTCGACCAGGTTTACGGGAATGGACGCAGATGAACGCAGATTGCGCGGAGCGGACATGAGGTCGGAGGGCGAGGGTTGAGCACGATGATGCTGAATCGCGCGTTTCATCTTCCGGGCGACGTGAAGGACGCCCGGCGGATGGTGATCGTGGCGTTGGCGGACCAGGCGAACGACGAGGGGGTGTGCTGGCCGGGCGACGAGCACTTGTGCTTTCGGACGGCGAAGGACAAGCGGACGGTGCGGCGTGCGGTTCGGTGGCTGGAGGATCACGGCTATCTGTCGATCGCTCCGTATCCCGGGTTGGAGAATGCGTATCATCTGCATCTGCCGGAGGTGCCGCGCGACCGGAAGAAGCGTCGTCGTCGTCTTCGGCCGGACGATCCCCGGAAGACACGTCGCCGGTCGGGCTCGGCCGGGAACCCCGGACATTTTGACCGGGGTTCAGGCAATGGGAACCCCGGACATTATGACCGGGGTTCAGGGGGTCGAACCCCGGACATTTCATCCCGCGAACCCCGGACAATTTCGACACGAACCCCGGACATTTCATCCAGGCCCTTACATATTCATGAACCATGTGAACCAACAGAGAGAGACCCGGGGAAGCGGGCCGGCTCTCTCTCTGGAATTGAGAAAGTGAGAAGCAACGGCAGTCACCCGGGGACGGTCGAGTTCTGCGAGTGGCTGGACGGGGAGAAACACATCCGGGGCCGGCCGCTCGAGGTCTGGGCCCAACACCTGGACCCGGTGTTTGCGTCGGGTGTGCCGGTGGCGTTCGCTCAGGACGAGCTGCGTGACGTTCGTGAGCCGCCGTTCAAGTTCGGCGACCGGGCGTCTGACCGCTGGCGGCGGTTCCAGGGGCAGTGTCGGGCACTGCTGGAGGATCAGGGGCGTCGGCCGGGGCTGGTGGTGCATCCGGAGAGCCGGCTGGGTCGGAAGATTCGGAAGTACTGCGGGGAGGGGTTCCGGGCGAGGGTGCGGTGGGAGGCAGTGACCAGTGACCGGTGACCAGTGGTCAGTGAACGGCAGCCACGGAGGGCACGGATGGGAGGCAGTGACCAGTGACCGGTGACCAGTGGTCAGTGAACGGCAGCCACGGATAGACACGGATGAACACGGATAACAGAAACGGCAACGGCGGACCGGCCCGCGGCCGGTCCGGCGACCAACGGCAAACAGGAGGGTAGAGATGGAAGAGCTGAATGAGCTGGATTTGGTGTGGCCACGACCCTGGCGGGTCGATGTGCTTGATATCGGCGTCGCGATCAAAGACGCGGACGACCAGGTTGTCATGGCGATTGGCAAAGGGAAGGTCGTCCCGCCGAACCAGTCCGGGCAGCACGGGACCGAGGCGCAGGTGATGTTGGCGAAGTTGATCGCGAATTCCGTGGGACATGCCAACGGCACGGCTTCATCGGCAGCAAAATCGACCCTCGAATGCGTTGGATCTGTCTGCGGCTTCTCTGTCTGGTCGTTCGAGGCAAAGAGGGGCCAGTGTTCGTCGCTTAGCGCCGGCTGGAAGCAGTGCGAGCCGAACGGAACGGCGACGCTGGTGCTGGAGGCGAACGGCGGGGCGAAGGAAACGTTTCGGTAGATCAGCGAGGTCGTTCGCGTGACTGAGGAGCAGGTGCGGCTGGTGCTGGATCATCTGCCGATGGCGAGGAAGATCGCCGGGGGGATGGCTCGCAAACTGAAGGTGCGTTGGCTGGGCCGGGAGGACCTGGAGCAGCTGGGTGCGATCGGGCTGATGGCGGCGGCTCGGGTCTGGGACGGCGGGGGTTCGTTCGGGGGGTTCGCGGGTCGATACGTCCGCGGGGCGATCCTGGACGAGTTCCGGCGGGCGACGCATCGGGGGAAGGCGTGGTCGCTGGCGAATGCGGAGCTGCTCTCGGGCGACCTGGACCGGGGCGACGCGGCGTGGTCGGTCGCGCCGGAGACGGACCAGGTGGGCGTCCGGCTGGACGTTCGTGCGGCGGTCGCGGCTCTTCCGGAGCATCTTCGGCGGGTGATCGTCGGGGTGTGGTTCGAGGGCGAGGCGCAGAAGTCGACGGTGCCGGGCCTGACGGAGGGGGCGGTTTCGCACAGGCGCCGGCGGGCGCTGGGTCTGCTGGCGCGGAGGCTCAAGGGGTACGGAAACGGCAAGGGTACGGAGGGAGCCGAGTGATGCTACCGGAGCTATCCGCCGTGCTGGCGGGCGAGTCGCAGGGCTGCATCCTCTGCGCCGACTGCCGCGACGTGCTGCCGACGCTGCCGGACGGCGGCATAGTGGTCGTGTCCGACCCGCCCTACGGTATCGCCTACAAGAAGGGCGTTGGCGGCCGAGGTTGTCACAGTAAGGGGCACCGGAACATTGAAGCTGTGAGAGGCGACGACGAACCGTTCGACCCGTCTCCGTTGGCACGGTGGCCGTGTGTCCTTTTCGGGGCAGATCACTACTGTAACAGACTGCCAGACGGGGGGATGTTCCACGTGTGGGATAAGGAATGCAACCGTGCGGGGCGAGACAGTTTCAGCGACGCAGAACTGTTCTGGACGTCGTGGACTCAAAAGCGCGAAGTGTTCCGTTATCTGTGGAAGGGACTGAGGCAAGAGGGGCGCGGTGAAAAGAGGCACCACCCGACAGCAAAGCCCGTTCGGCTGATGATGTGGTGCATTGACTTGGTGCGGAGTGAATCGGCCGTCATCCTCGACCCGTTCTGCGGCTCCGGGACGACGTGCGTGGCGGCGAAGCAGCTCGGCCGCCGGTACATCGGGATCGAGATCGACGAGAAGTACGCCGCCATCGCCCGCGAGCGGGTGCGGAACACGACGCCGCCGCTGTTCGGAATGTGAGTGAAGCAGGAGGTTACTGATGATCTGGATTGTGATGGTTGCGAGTGGAGTGCTCGTTTCGGTTGGAACATGTCTGGTAATCGCGGCCCGATCGCGCGCTGATCGCTACCGTCGGGCGCTGCGCCGGATTTTGGAGGTGTGCGACGCGGACGCTCGTCGATCCGAGTTCCCGCCAGAGGCGCGTGTCCTTGCTCGACGTGCCGCGATTT
>CAYOGX010000194.1:0-7417 GCA_964403235.1 uncultured Planctomycetales bacterium
ACCTACGTGCCGTTGATCGCGAAACACTTCATCGCGGGGCGCGGCGGCGGCGAGCTCGTTCATCCGTTCGTACAGTCGGGCGTCGTCCGGGAGCGGCTCGACGAACGCGGCGACCACCTGCCGGTAGAACGCCTCGAGCCACGCGTAGGTCCGCCCGCCGCAGATGCCGGCGCCGACGGCGATCAGCCGGTCGACGGGCAGATAGCGGACCTCCATGCCCGCCCGATGCGTCAGATCCCCGACGACCCAACTGATCTGACCGCCCGTGCCGATGTTGACCAAAACCGAGCGCTCGGGATCGCTGACGCTGCCGAGGAAACTGGCCTGGTTATCGCCGATGGCGTTGCAGACGGGCACACCCGCGGGCAGGCCGATCGCGTCGGCCAGGCCATGCGGCAGGTGACCGATGACGTCGCCCGATTCGCGGATCTCCGGCAGGAGCGCCGTCGGCAGGTTCAGCCCCGCGACCAGCTCGTCCGACCAACGCTTCGCCGACAGATCGAAAATGCCGGCGCTGCCCGCGTCGCTGGGGTCGGTACAACAGTCCGAACCCCCTAAGCGCGATGCCACCCAGTCGTGGACAAAACACGCGCGTCGGGCCGTTCTCGGTAGCGCGTCGTTGCGAACCATCCAGGCGAGCGTGGCCGCCATGTAGCCGGGCGCCAGTCGACAGCCCGTGACCGCCCAGGCCTCCGAAGGGGTTGAGCCCAGGAGGTCGTCGATCATCGACGTGGTGCGGCGGTCCTGCCAGGTGATCAGGTTGCCCACCGGTTGGCCGTCCGCGTCGAGCAGCAGCAGGCCGTGCATCTGCCCGGTCAGGCCGATGGCGGCCACGTCGCGTCCGGCGTCGCCGGTCAGTTCGGTCAGCACGTCGTGGACCCCCTGCCACAGTCGCGCCGGGTCCTGCTCGGCCCATCCAGCGTCGTCAGGCGCATAGCAGGACACGTCGGCATGATGGTCGCGCGCTGCGCGGGCGACGACCCGACCGTCTGTCGCGTCGACGATCACGCCGCTGATGCTGGTCGTTCCTATATCCAACCCGAGTATACCTGACATGGCACCGGGCCCCTGATCTGAGCGCCCCCACCAGACCGTCTCGGGTCACGCAGAAACCTGATCAGCAGGAGAGCAGACACTCCGTGTCACACGCCGACTTGTCTGTCCATCCTCGGGGGCGGTATCTTGAGCAAAACGCCCACCGCGGTCAAGCGGGACGAGATCGGGGCAGCGGCGGCCATTCCCTATCCGGCCCGGGCGTACGTTCCGGCACCACGCCATCGACATCGGCATGCGATTCGATTAATCTACGTCGTTGTGTATCCCCAACACGACGAACCCCTATCTCCCGACAAGCGACAACGGGGAGAGCGGCTGCTGTTGGCCGAGTCGGGCCTGGCCCGGGCGATGGCCACCTCCACCAGCGGCATGTTCCTGACCGGCCTGGCGCTCGCGCTGGGGGCCAACGTGCTCCAGTACGGCAAACTCGCCGGCGCCGTCTTCGTCGGCGGGTCCCTGCACCTCCTCGTCGTGCCGCTGTTGCACACGTTCGGCTCGCGGCGTCGATTCTGTCTGGCCGGGCTCGGCATGACCCGGCTGCTCCGGATCTCCCTGGCCGCCGCGCCGCTGTTGCTCGTTTGGGGAATGTCCCCCGCCGGTGTGATGTGGGTGATGTTCGTGGTGTTGTTGCTCAGCGCGATCACGGGGACGGCCTCGGAGACGGCCCGGCAGAGCTGGATGAGCGATCTGATCCCGAAGGCCCGGCTGGGACGGTTCATCGGCTGGCGTTCGGCCATCATGCGGTGTGCGGCCATGTCGGCGGTGCTTGGCTACTCGCAGTTCATCGAGTTCTGGCGGGGCACGGGCCAGGAGCTCGTGGTCGGCTTTCAGTACATGATCCTCTTCGCCACGGGATTGGGCGTGATCGGGCTGGTCTGCCTGTCTAGGGCACCGGAACCGTGGATGTCCGAACGCCTCAGCCCCGCGCTCCATCGGTTTGCGATCACGTTGCCGTTTCGCGACCGCCGATTTCGGCGCTTCATGGCCTTTCACTGCGGCTGGATGTTCTCAACGTCCCTGGCCGGCATGTTCTTCCACCTGTACATGCTCGACTACTTGCAGCTCCAACATCGACCGAACGGGTATCTGCTGGTCGCAGCCACCGATATCATCAGCATGTTGTTGGGCGTGGCGTCGGCGCCAATCTGGGGGCGACTGGCCGATCGCTGGGGCACCAAACGCGTACTCATGCGGGCGGGCATGGTGATGGTCATCTTCCCGTTGCTGTGGATCCCGATCACGCCCGAGCGGTGGTGGCTCATCTATGTGGTCATCCTGTTGCGGGTGTTCGGCAGTGCGAACGAGATCGGCCTGATGAAGATGGGGATGCAGTTGGCCCCCCGACGCAGGCGGTCGGTCTACATCAGCGTGTATCGCAGCCTGGGTTGTGTGATGTTGGCGATCGCACCGATGGTGGGCGGGGCGATCGCCCATGCCGCCGGGTCGTCGCTATGGGTCTTCGGATCGTTCACGTTCGCGGGGCTTCACTTGCTGTTCGTCATCAGTACGGCCGGCCGGTTGGCAAGCCTGTGGTGGCTACGACGGGTCAGGCTAGATGACCGGCCCACGTAGGATTGGCTGTGCCGGCCGGCTCGCAAGCACACATCGACGGACGGATGACCGGCCCGACGCGGGCGCAGCGCGTTGCATCGCCGCACCGGCGGGGATACCTTACAGAGTAACCGGCCGGCACAGCCGGCCCTACGCGGAATCGTGCCAGACGGCGCCATCGGCGTGTCGGGAGACTCTGACAGTGACCGATCTATGGACGGATACCGAAACAGCCACGCCGCTGGAGGTCGCCGACCCGCTGGTGTGGGAGGCCCTTCGGCAGGAACAGCGCCGCCAACACGAGTGCATCGAGCTGATCGCCTCGGAGAACCACGTCTCGGTGCCGGTCCTGGAGGCCACCGGCTCGGTCTTCACCAACAAGTACGCCGAGGGTTACCCCCGTCACCGCCACTACGGCGGGTGCGAGCAGATGGACCAGATCGAGGATCTGGCCCGCGAGCGGGCCCGCGAGCTGTTCCACGCCGAACACGCCAACGTCCAGCCGCACTGCGGCAGTTCGGCCAACATGGGTGTTTACATGGCGTGTCTGCGGCCGGGCGACACGATCATGGCCCTGGACCTGGCCCAGGGCGGGCACCTGACGCACGGTAGCCGCGCCAGCTTCAGCGGCAAGCTCTATCGCATCGTCAGCTACGGCGTCGATCCCGAGACCGAGCAGTTCAACATGGATGAGATCCGCCGGATCGCCCGCGAGCACAACCCCGACCTGATCGTGACGGGTGCGTCGGCCTATCCGCGGACGATCGACTTCGAGGCCTTCGCCGAGATCGCCGAGGAGTTCGACGCGCTGCTAATGGCCGACATCGCCCACATCGCCGGGCTGGTCGCGGCCGACCTGCACCCCTCGCCGGTCAAGTGGTGCGACTTCGTCACCACGACCACGCATAAGACGCTCCGTGGGCCGCGGGGCGGCATGATCCTGTGCAAACAACGCTGGGCGGCCGCGGTCGACAAGACGGTGTTCCCCGGAATTCAGGGGGGCCCGCTGATGCACGTAATCGCCGCTAAGGCGGTGGCCTTGGGCGAGGCGCTCCGGCCGGATTTCCGGCAGTACCAGCAGAGCATCCTGACCAACGCCCAGGCGATGTGCGAAGCGCTACGTTCGCAGGGGTTCCGCATGGTTGGCGGCGGAACCGACAACCACCTGATGATGGTCGACCTGAGGAGCAACCATCCGGCCGTGACGGGCAAACACGGTGAGCTATGGCTCGAACGGGCCGGCATCATCGTCAACCGCAACATGGTGCCCTTCGACGAACGGAAGCAGTCCGAGACCAGCGGCTTGCGAATCGGGACCCCGGCGGCGACGACCCGGGGCATGGGCCCCGACCAGATGAAGACCATCGCCGGGTGGATCAACGACATCCTCGGCGCACACGGCAACCCGATCACCATCGAGCAGGTCCGTCAGCAGGTGATCGAGCTATGCGAGCAGTTCCCCCTGCCGCATTGAGCGGCACCGAGGGCTGTCCGGGCACATCACCGGCCACCGACGCGAGATCAGGCCATCCGAACCGGCGCAAGGGGTAGGTGGGCGCAAAAGAAACGCCCCGCTTGGGGGGAAGCGGGGCTCTGAAGGGGGAGAGATTCTCGGAGCAAGCCTCGTTTTTTTTTCGTTGGCAGGACTTCTTTTTTTTCGTCCTACCGCACTCTAATAGGCTCGCCGGCTCGTCGGGTTCAAGGGGAAGTTCTGAAAAATCTGCGATCTTGATGTATGCCCAGCCCACATGGTGGGTTAGGTGTCGCAACTTGACATTCGGTCCGCTCGGGCTAGGCTAGGCCACAAGGCCGGTGCCCCGGCCTTGCGATGGCGTTCGTGCATCGGTTCACCCCGAGTGAGGTCCCCTCATGTTGGAACCGACAAACCTGTTGGTCCGCATGCCCGTCGTTCTTCTGGCGTTGACGGTGCACGAGTTCTCGCACGCCTACGCGGCGTATCGATTGGGCGATCCGACGGCGCACCGCATGGGGCGGTGCACCCTTAACCCATTGGCACACCTAGACTTATGGGGAACCATCTGCATCATGTTCGCGCCCATCGGGTGGGCCAAGCCCGTACCGGTCAACCCGATGAACTTCCGCCACCCCGGCCGTGACGACATGTTGGTCTCGGTGGCTGGACCGATCAGCAATGTGATCCAGGCAATAGGCTTCGGCCTGCTGCTGAGGGCCCTGGTCGAGGTGCCCGCCCTGAACGAGCTGGGCTCGCCCCAATCTCGGATGATCCTCGCGACAATGTGTTACCTTGGCGTGCTGGTCAATTGCGGGCTGGCCGCCTTCAACATGCTGCCGATATTCCCGCTGGACGGCTTCCACGTGACCCGCTATTTCCTGGGCCCCGAGAACCGCCAGACGCTGGACAGGACGGCCCCCTATGGGATGTATGTTATCCTGGGCCTCGTGGCGTTGCCGTTCCTGACCAACGGGCAGTGGAGTCCGCTGAGGACCATCATCACCTATCCGGTGAATTTCGTGTTGGTGTACGTGGCGGGCTTGGGACCGTAACGGTCTCCCGGTCGAGCGAGGCATAGCGCGAACCATGCGTGTCCTATCCGGTATCCAACCTTCGGGAAAGCTCCACCTGGGCAACTACTTCGGGGCCATGCTCCCGCAGATCGAGATGCAGGCGGCGCACGAGTGCTTCTACTTCATCGCCAACCTCCACTCCCTGACCAGCCTGACCGATCGACAGGCCGTGGTGGACTACTCGATGGAGGTGGCGATCGGATACCTGGCCGTGGGCGTGGACCCGACCCGGACCGTCTTCTTCCGGCAGTCCGACGTGCCGGAGGTAACCGAGTTGGCCTGGATCCTCAACTGCGTCACGCCGGTCGGGCTCCTGGAGCGGTGCCACGCGTACAAGGACAAGATCGCCCAGGGCCTGTCCGCCAACGCCGGGCTGTTCACCTACCCGGTGTTGCAGGCGGCCGACATCCTGATCTATCGCAGCCACCTTGTGCCCGTCGGGCAGGACCAGAAGCAGCACGTCGAGGTCACCCAGGACATCCAGGGCAAGTTTAACCAGCGTTATGGCGATATCCTGGTCCGGCCCGAGCCGCTGATCCGGGAGGAGGTGGCCGTCGTGCCCGGCACCGACGGTCGGAAGATGTCCAAGAGCTACGACAACGCCGTCGAGCTGTTCGGCCCCGAGAAGCGGGTCCGCAAGAAGATCATGTCGATCGTGACCGACTCGACGCCGGTCGAGGCCCCCAAAGACACCGAGCGGTGCAACGTGATGGCCCTGCTGCGGTTGGTTGCTGATCCGGCCGAACGGGCCGAGTGGGAGGATCGCTATCGCAAGGGCGGCACCGGCTACGGCGAGGCCAAAAAGCGCTTGTTCGAGCTGTTCCTGGAGCGTCTCGGCCCCGCCCGCGAGAAGTATGACGAGCTGAACGACAACCGCGACTACGTCGAAGAGGTGCTGCGGAAGGGCGGCCACCGGGCCCGCGCGGTCGCCTGCGAGGTGATGGACCAGGTCCGCCAGGCCACCGGCATCGAGGTCGCACGCGACCGGTGAACGATCGATCCATGGCAGATGACTATCGCGTACAACTCGACATCTACAACGGTCCGTTGGACCTGCTGCTGTTCCTGATCCGACGGGAAGAGGTCGACATCTACGACATCCCCATCGCCAAGATCACGGACCAGTACGTGTCCTACGTGGAGTTGCTGCGCGCGATCGACCCGAACGCGGCCGGCGAGTTCCTGGTGATGGCCGCCACGCTGATGGAGATCAAGTCGCGGCTGCTCCTGCCCCGGGCCCCTGCCGAAAGCGAGGAGGAGCTCGTCGACCCGCGGCTCGAACTGGTCCGGCAGTTGCTCGAGTACAAGAGTTTCAAGGACGCCGCGGACCGCCTCCGCGCCGCGGCCGAGGACCGGTCCCTCCGATTCGGACGCCAGCCCGCAGGACCCGATCGCGACGCCGAGCGCGACTTCGAGGTCGAATCGTTGCACCTGTGGGATCTGGTCGAGGCCTTCCGCGAGGTGATGGCCAAGACCGGGCGGTTCGTCCCACACGAGGTCCTCTACGACGACACCCCCATTGCCCTGCACGCCGCCGATCTGAGCGACCGCCTCGAGCGAGAAGGCCGGTCGATGACGTTCGCCGATGTCTTCGAGGGTCGAACCCGAAGCGAGTGTATCGGGCTGTTCCTGGCCCTGTTGGAGTTGGTCCGCCAACGTCGTGTCCGCGTCGAGCAGGACGAACCCTTCGGTCCGATCATCCTGCACCTGGTCGATCCCACGCCCATCGAGGAACCCGAGGAGGTCCGGTCGATCTTCGCGCCGGCCACCGACACCGCCGCGACACCGGCGACGACCGCGGCAACCCCCGCGTCGGCCGCAGGGGACCACGCGGCAGCCGAGCCGTCCAGGACCGACCCGGACGGACCGACCTCGCCGCCCTTCCGTGTCGTCGGCGACGCGCCCGACTCGGACGATACCGACGAGACCGAGCCCGACGTCGGCGAGATGCCCGAGGTCCCCGACCTGCCGACTAATCGCAACGATCCCGAACATCCGTCCGACCCGACCGGCTCGGTCGAGGAAGCTCAGCCACCTGATCCCGAGCAGACGACGAGAGCCAGCCCCACCGACCCCGCCGACCCCCCCACCGACGCGCCGAACTGAACCACGGGGCGGCCCGAGCACGGCGTCGCTCCGGGCCGAAGCGCGAGTACCGGCCCTATAGGTATGTAATGGCCAATAGCGCAAGCGGCTCAGACACCCGCTGCCACTGCGGACCGTCGGGCGCGACGCCTGTGCTCGTCTAATCTTCTTCGATGAT
>CAYOGX010000195.1:0-3444 GCA_964403235.1 uncultured Planctomycetales bacterium
GACACACCGCCTTGGGTTGGGTCATGGGGTAGGGCTTCCATCTGTCGCACGTGATTGGCCGGGACGGGGGACGTGCGAACCGGCGGCCAGCCTAGAATGATGGCGACGACGGTTTCTTGGCGGTCGGCTTGGCCGCGGGCTTCGTGGTGGCCGTCTTGCCGCCCATTTTGCCTGCCCGCTTCAGCAGATTCCCCAGCACGCCGCCCTTCGACGCCTTGGAGTCCTTTGGCGCTTCGGGGCCCTTGCCCGCCGTCTCGGCGCCCGCCGGCTGGACCCAAAGCCCCGAGATCTTGCCCTTCGGGTTGTAGACCACCTTCACCTGCAGGTTCGCATTGGCGAACTGGCATGGCACGAACACCGTCGTCAGCGCACCCACCTGTTGTGTCGTGCCCGGTTGCGTGGTCTTGAACGGCCCGCATTGGGCGACCACGGCCTTCCAGACCCCCTCGAGTTTCGCCGCCGGCATCCCCTGCCGCATGGTGGCGTCGAACTCCTCCGCCGCTTGTTCGAACTGGCCGGCCGCTAGCTTACGGACGAACTGTTCGGCCTTGGCCGCTTCGGGGCCGGCGCCCTTTTGCTTTCCCTTCTTCATCAGGTCGGCCAGCGACCGACCCTTCGGGGAGGCGGCTTCTGGCGTCTTGTCGGCTGCGGGTGGCTTGGCGCCCTTCTTCTCGGCCTTTTTCAGCAGATCGCCCAGTGAACCGCCCTTCGGAGCGGTTGGCTCGGCCTTCTTGTCGGCCTTGGGCTTCTTGTCCGCGGCGTCGGCGCGCTTGGGCTCGGCCTTTTCCTGTGGAGCTCGTTTGGCCGAGGCCCTCCGGACGGGTCGGCCGGTCTCCTCCTCCGTGATGCCTTTCTGGTCTTCAAGGATCCGCGCATCGGCAGCCGCGACGCCCAACGGCATCAACTGCCCCGGTTTATCGCCCAGGTTCTGGTTGAGTGGGGGATCGGGCTCACGGTCGCGACAGCCCGCCAGGACCGTCATCGCGACGACGCCGACTCCGATGACGCCCACCGTTCGGATGGATCGCACTGGCCTCATGGCATAGGGCCCCTTGACTACGATTTAGTTTACGGCGGCGGGTGCGCAGGGTCAATAAACCGCCTCCGTTGCCGCGACCGACGCACGGCTCGGGCGGCGACATCCGTCGCTATCGTAGTCTTCGTCTTGGTTCGGTCTGAAGGATCAGTCAAACTCGGCCACGGTCCCCGGCGCCAACCCGTCAGCCTCGGGGCCCGATGAGGCGACGGCCTTGCCGTCGAGCGAGACCTGCACGTCCACGCGCCCGACGACGGGGACCTCGACGGCGGCCACCGAGCTGATACGGAAGCGCGTGTCCCCCGACCCCGCCGTCCGATAGAGCCACAGCTTGACGGCCGTGCCGGAAACGGGCATGCCCTTGAGGTCCAATCCTTCGGGTTGATGGCCGGGGTGGGAACCGATTGGGGGGTCGACCCCGTGGGCCTTGAGCATGCTCTGCCTGATGAAACCGCCCAGGTTCGATCCCTCGAAGAGCAGCGACCCGTCGGGTTGCTCGACGGGGGTCATCTGCTTCGGGTCTGGCAGCTTGAGCCCCACGAAGGCCCCGGACGACACGTCGGCCACCGCGCCTTGATCCAATGCGTCCGACACATGGACGTACAGTGGCCGGTCGTCGCTGACGTCGGGGATCTCGTTGCGAAGGTAGTCGGCCAGAAAGCGCACGATGCTGTCGATCAGGACGGGTCGAATCTCGATCCTCAGATCCCCCTGACCGACGAGCTTCAGCCAGCGGCCCAGGACCTCCGCAGCCACGATGGGATCGCCGGTGACGGGGGGCTTGGCGTCAGGCAAGGGTGGACTGCACGCGGCGATGGCCAGCGTCGCTGCCGTAATGGCGAGCGGCCATCGCAGGGACCCGCCCCGGTGACCTCTGGCGAGGTTGAACCCCATTCCTTCCCCATCCGCTCGCTCTCAACACGCTTGTCCCCCTCCCTCCCAGGAGACTTGCCCTTCGCGGCACCGCCGGTCGCGGGGCATGGTTGAATCTACGATATCTTTGCGGGTTCTGCCGCCCTGGTAGGCCTGCAAAGATAGGAAAACTTGACCTCGACGTCCGAGAACGCGCTGCTTGGGCCATGATGGCCATCGCGACGGCCGTAACGCACATGCTCAGCACGAGGGCCAGGGGGTACGATATGCCCAGGCCGGCCCGGCGGAGCACTTACACCACCTTCATCTGAATCAGCGGCTCGACGGCCTTCCTGACCTGACGGTAACCCATTCCGAACCGCACGCCGGAGACTACCCCGGCCAGCAGGGCCAGGATCGGACAGCCGAAGAACCGGCCATAGTGCAAGACGGCTGACAGTGCGTCATACGGCAAGTTGTCCAACCCTTGCCGGAGCTGCTCGAGCCCGAAGAAGGCGTCGGGCAGCTCGATGGTCGTGCCCGGCACAAGGTCGCGCCAGGGGAACAGCAAGGCCACCAGGACGATCGACCAGAAGAAGGCCGACGTAGCGTGGCAGATGCCGCCCATCCGACCGCCCAGGCAGATGTTGATACCGACCAGGTAGGTCAGGATCAGGAGCACGCCGGCCGCCAGTCCGGCGAATCGGGCGACGGGGAGAAAGACGGCCAGGAAGTCCTCGCCATACATGCCGGCGGGCACGGCAGCGACGCCCGCGGCGGGGCGCGGTTTGATGAAGATGATCCTCTCGCCCGGTCGCGTCGTCGGGACCGCCGCCGCCGCGGACTTGGGTGACGCGGGCTTCGTGGTAGCTGGCGAAAGGGCGGGTCGCGTCGCCGCCGGCCTGCCGGGACGCGTGGCGGCGGGACGTGACGCGGCAGGAAATTCGTCGCTGGACCACATTCCGCTGAGTCCCTCGGCCCACTGACGCCCCCATCGGGCCGTGCAATAGGCCCCGATGTGGCTCAGGATGCCGAGGATGACCACCCACAGAAGCAGCGTGCGGGTCCGCCGCACTGCCCGAACGGCGCCGAGATAGTCGGCCAATACCCTCAGCTCAGATTTGGCTTCTTGTTCCATGGTTTTATCCAGGCTCCATGACGGACTGGCCGCTCGGGCCGATGTGGCCGACGGCGCTTACAGCGAGGCGAGGGCGCCGGCCGCCGCCTCGATGGTCTGATCGATCAGCTCATTTGTGTGGGCGGGCGAGACAAAAGCGCACTCGAACTGCGACGGCGCCAGGTACACGCCGCGATCGAGCATGCCGTGGAAGAACCGCCCATAAGCGTCCGTGTCGCACCGCTTGGCCGACGCGTAGTCGGTCACCGGTGCGTCGACGAAGAACGTGCACATCATGCTGCCAACGCGGGTGTGGTAGGTCGGCACCCCCGCGGCCAGGGCCGCCTGCTCGAGGCCGGCGGCCAGCTTCGCCGACTCGGACTCCAGGCCCTTATACACCTCCGGGTCCTCGAGCGCCTCAAGCGTTGCGATGCCGGCG
>CAYOGX010000195.1:3454-7391 GCA_964403235.1 uncultured Planctomycetales bacterium
CACATGAATGGGCACACCGGCATCCTGGGCCCCTTCTGAGAGACCGTCGAGCAGGGACTGTAACGACATTTCGATAATGGTGAAAAGTCCCGGCTCTTCAAGCACTTCGAGGGTTGCGATTCCCGCGGCCATCGCGAGCGGATTGCCGCTCAGCGTACCGGCCTGATAAACCGCCCCGAGTGGTGAGAGGCGATTCATGATTTCGGCCCGGCCGCCGAACGCCCCGACGGGCAGACCGCCGCCGATGATCTTGCCCAGGCACGTCATATCCGGCCGGACGCCGTACAGTGTCTGGGCCCCGCCGTAGTCCACGCGGAAACCGGTCATCACCTCGTTGAAGATCAGCACCGACCCGTGCTCGCTACACAGGTCGCGAAGCCCTTGGAGATAGCCCTCGGCCGGCGGGATACAACCCATGTTGCCGGCGATCGGCTCGACGACGCAGCAGGCGATCCGGGCGCCATGCTCGGCGAAGACGGTGCGGGCGGCGACTGGATCGTTGAAGGGGATCACGAGCGTCGCGCCGACCACCGCCTCGGGCACACCGGGCGAGCTCGGCGTGCCGAACGTCGTCGCCCCCGAGCCGGCCGAGACCAGCAGGGCGTCGACGTGGCCGTGGTAGCAGCCCTCCACCTTGACCACCGCGTCGCGCGCGGTGAAGGCCCGCGCCAACCGGATCGCGCTCATGGTGGCCTCGGTCCCGCTGTTGACGAACCGGACGATCTCGATACTGGGGACGGCCTTGACGACGAGTTCGGCCAGGCGGGTCTCGCGTGTGGTCGGGGCGCCGAAGCTCGAGCCGTGGTCGAGGGCCTTGCTCACCGCCGCCGTCACGCGGTCGTCCGCGTGCCCGAGGATCAGCGGCCCCCACGAGCCGACGTAGTCGATGTAGTCGTTGCCGTCGATGTCGGTCAGGATTGCGCCCTTGGCCCGGTCGATGAAGCGCGGCGTGCCGCCGACGGCCCCGAACGCCCGGACCGGTGAGTTGACCCCGCCCGGCAGGACCTTGCAGGCCGCCCGATACGCCTGGGCCGACTTGGCGTCGCTTCGCCGCTTCGCCGCATCCATGATACGAATATGATAAGAACGCCGATTCAGCACTGTCAAAGCATTTTCCGCCCCCGTCATGCGGCAGAGGCCCGCGCGGCACCGGGCCGGGACGTCCAATCCTCGGATCGGGACCATCCTTGACCCAACGCGACGTGCCGATACAGTGGCCGGCAAATGCGCACGCAGCAACTGGATTCCATGTCGGCGCGGTCTGGTTCGATCCGATCGCTGGCCGTCGCATCGGCCACGGCGCTCCTCATCACGTTGTGGGTCTATTGGCCGTGCCTTGATTACGGCTTCCTGGCTTGGGACGACTACGAGAACATCGTCAACAACGCGAACTACCGCGGCCTGGGTCCAAGCCACCTGTGGTGGATGTTCAACACGCTCCACATGGGTCCCTACCAACCGTTGAGTTGGGTCAGCTTTGGGGTGGACTACTGCATCTGGGGCATGGACCCGCGGGGGTATCACCTGACGAACGTGGTCGTCCACGCCGTCAACGCCGCCCTGGTGGTGTGGGTGACGGGGGCCGTGTTCCATGCCTGGCGGCGTCGCGTCGGACGGGCCGAGCCGTCGTCGCGCGCGGAGGACACGGCACCGTCGAGGCATTGGGCGGTCGCGGTAGGGGGGTTGGCAGCCGGCCTGATTTGGGCGGTGCATCCCCAGCGTGTCGAGTCTGTCGCGTGGGTGACCGAGCGCCGCGACGTGATGTGCGGCCTGTTCTACTTGCTGTGTGTATGGTGCTATCTGCGGGGTCACGACACGGATCGCGCCGAGCGTGCCAGGACTCGATGGCAATGGGCGGCTATTGTTTGTGGCCTGCTGGCCGTGCTGAGTAAGGGCACGGCCGTCAGTCTCCCGGTCGTCCTGCTGGCGCTCGACGTCTACCTGTTGGGCCGCCTGACCGGACCGGTGGCCAGTTGGTGGCGGCGGCCACAGCGGTCGGTCGTCTTGGAGAAGGCCAATTACGCCCTGTTCAGCCTGTTGGGCATCGGGGTGGGATTTATCGGCCAATGGCTGGGCGGGGGCATACGGACGCTCGATCAGGTGGGACTCGTCGATCGGCTCGCGTTGGTCGCGCACGCCATCGTGTTCTATTTGGCGAAGCTGGTGGCCCCGGTGGGTCTGTCGCCGATGTACGCGCGGCCCGTGCCGCTGGATTGGATCAGCTGGCGATTCCTCGGCAGCGGGTTGGTCGTCGCCGCGATTACGGCCTTGGTCGTCCTGCTGCGGCGTCGCTGGCCGGTCGCGCTGGTCGCCTGGTCGTGCTACGTCGCGATGCTCTTGCCGGTCTCCGGACTGGTGACGATCGGTCACGAGCTGGTGGCGGATCGGTATAGCTACCTGCCGACGTTGGCGATGGCGGTGACGCTCGGCGGCCTGATGACGTGGGCATGGCACCGCCTGCGTTGGGGTGTCGCACGCGCAGGGCTCGGCCTGGCGGCCGCGGCGGCGGTGGCGGGCCTCGTCGTCGGCGCGCGGACGCTGATCCCCATCTGGCGCGACGACATCGCGCTGTGGGAGCACGCCGTGGCGGTCAACCCCGACACCCCCCGCGCCCAGACCAACCTGGGCGGTGTCTATTCCATCGCGGGTCGACATGAGGATGCCCTCGTCCCGCTGAGCTGGGCCATTGAGTTGGATGCGACGTCATACAAGCCGCGTCTCAGTCTGGGCATCGCCCTTCGCGCCCTGGGTCGATACGAGCAGGCCGCCGACGCCTTCGCCGGGGCCATCGACCTCAAGCCCAACGACGTCAAGGCCCGCAAACTACACGCCGAGGCGCTGATGTACCTCGGCCGGATCCAGGAGGCCGTCGACGAGCTGAAACGCGCGCTCGACCTGGCCCCGTCGGATAAGTCCCTCCGCGCCTACCTGATGGACATCGAAGCGCGGCAACCCCAAGGCCCACCGTAGGGCCGGCTGTGCCGGCCGGCTTCTGGTGACGGTCATGGCGGGCCACCTGGGGGCCCGCTAGAATGTCGGGCGCTGCGTGCGACGCGGCGTCTCGATCGTGTTGGCGAGGGCGCGACGATGCCCGATTGGGAAACATTTCTGGGCGAGCGGGTCGCCTGGCTTGTGGACAAGATCTGGTCCGACCCGCTGTTCTTTCTCCTGCTGGGCGCGGGACTGCTGTTCACGTTCCTCACGAGGTTCATTCAGTGGCGGGCGCTGACGCACGGCATCGCGTGTATTCGTGGGCTGTACGACAAGCCGGAGGACGCCGGTCAGATCAGCCACTTCCAGGCTTTGTGTGCGGCTCTGTCGGCCACGATCGGGCTGGGCAACATCGCGGGGGTGGGTGTGGCCATCGGCACGGGCGGCCCGGGAGCGATCTTCTGGATGTGGGTGGTCGGTCTGTTCGGGATGGCCACCAAGTTCATCACGTGCACGCTCGCGGTGATGTACCGCGAGGAGCGGGACGTGCCCGATCCGTCCGCGCCGGCCCTGGCCGAGGCCGACGCCGAGGCGCACAGCCTGGAATACCGCGGTGAGGCCGATTCGCCCGAGGTGCCGCCCCCGCCGCAGGCGCGGGGCGAGGTCCGGGGCGGGCCCATGTGGTACATGCAAAAGGGCTTGGTCGAACCGCTTCGGCAGAAGGGCAACCCGGTCTGGATGGTGTTCTGGGTGTTGGCGGTGCTGTTCGCGGTGTTCACGGCCATCGGGGCGTTGGGCGGCGGCAACATGTTCCAAAGCCACCAGGTGGCGGCCGCGCTCGAGGAGCACTTCGGCGTCAATCCCAAACTGACGGGCGTGGCGCTGGCGGTGCTGGTGGCGTTGGTCATCATCGGTGGGATCAAGCGGATCGGTCAGGTGGCGGCCAAGCTGGTTCCGTTCATGTGCTTGTTGTACGTATTCGGCTCGGTCTTCATCATCGTGCGGA
>CAYOGX010000196.1:0-7383 GCA_964403235.1 uncultured Planctomycetales bacterium
CGAGCCATTGTAGCCGCACCAGGGACCCAATTGGACGGCGACTTTGCCGTTCGCGTGAACGACCATCCGATCGGCCAGGTCGAGGGGAATCCGCTGGCAAGGCGGCTGACGCGTCTCGATCTTTCCGACGCGATCAAACGTGGGGTCAACACGATCGAGATCGTCGTCAGGCCGTTCGGCGCCGGCCCGCATTGCGTGATCGCCGTCATGGACGCCGACGTCGACGGACAGATCCTCCGTGTGGTGAGCGACGAGAAGTGGTCGGTGCGGCGGGGGGACGATCCCCAGCCACACCCCGCCGCCGTGGTCGGCGCGATCGGCAGCGAACCGTGGGGGTTGCCGGCTGGCGGTCCGGACGACCTGTATCGCGGCAGCTTCGGCGATCTGCGCATGCTGCCGATCAGGCCCAACGACCTCGTCTCGCTCGATCCGGGTTCGGGTCGGATCGACAAGGCCGAAGCGATCCTGGCGGCGGGCGACAGCGCCGCCACGATCGACATCGGCTCCGGTGATCCGATTCAACCGCCGGCGATCGACCTCTCCGCCGGTTGGCGGTATTCGCACCTCCGGCGGGAATTCGAGAACCAGCAGGTCCTGTCGTGGTTGGCCGGGGTCCGGAAAGGGCGGCCAACCGTGCTGATCGATTACGGCGTCGAGTTGAACGCCCGCCTGCGGGTCGAGCTGGCCGAGCCCATTAACGGCGCGGTCGCAATCATCACCGACGAATCGCCGCAGGCCGTCGACGGATACGACACGGCCTTCGGCCAGGTCCTGCGGTTCGACGGTACGCAGACGGCCGTCACCGAGACCACGGGGCTGCGCTACGCCCGGCTGGTGTTTCTGTGGGCGGATCGACCCGTCCATCTACGGACGGTGACGGCCGAGATGGTCTACTATCCGGTCGAGTATCGCGGCGCGTTCGCCTGCAACGATTCGCTGCTGGAGCGGATCTGGCAGGTCAGCACCTACACCCTCCACGCGTGCATGCAGGACTACGTGTGGGACGGCATCAAGCGCGACCAACTCCCCTGGATGGGCGACGCGCACCTGGAGCATCTGGGCATCTACTACGCGTTCGGCGACACGGCCCAGGCGCGCCGGACGCTGGAATGGCTGCGGTGGCACGGCCCGCCGGAGAAGCCCATCAACGGCATCGATGGCTATTCGATGTGGTGGATCATCGGGCTGTACGACTACCTGCTGTTCACGGGTGATCGCGCGTTCGTGCACGATCAAGCCGACGCGCTGCTCGAGTTGATGGGATCGATCGAGGCGATGATCGAGGGCGGACTGTACCGCGGCGGCTCACCCTTCATCGATCACGCCCCGATCATCAGCGACGAGCAGAACGGCCAGGTCGCCGGGACACAGATGCTGCTGGTGCGGGCGCTCAAGGAGGGGTCGATGCTGCTCGGCGTGTTGGGCGAGTCGCCCGACGCCCTGCGGTCCGTCGAGCTGGCCGAGCGGGTTCGCGGGGCCGCCCAGTCGCAATACTGGCGGGCCGATCCGGGCGACTTCGGGCCCTATCGACAGGTCAACGCCCTGGCCATCTACGCGGGCGTCGCGGACGACGAACAGGCCGCCTCCGCCGCACGCTGTCGCCTGGCCGACGGCAGCGGCAACCCGATGACCACCTGGCAGCACTACTACATGTTCGAGGCCCTCGCCCAGGTGGGGTTGCACACCGAGGCACTGGACATCATGCGGCACTACTACGGGGCCATGCTCGACCTGGGCGCCACGACCTTCTGGGAAACGTACGACCCGAGCTGGCAGGGCCCGGACGTCCACAGCCAGGCGACGACGCACCTCAGCTACGCCGGATACCGCATCAGCCTGTGTCACGGCTGGGCGGCCGGACCCGTCCCATGGCTCTCTGCCCACGTCCTGGGCGTCCGACCGCAACGACCGGGGTTCTCGTACTGCAAGATTCAGCCCAGGCCCCTCGACCTGAAGTGGTTCCGCGGCAAGGTCCCGACCCCCCACGGCGAGATATCCATCGAGGCCGAACACGATCCGGCCGGCTGGCGCCTCGCCATCGACGTTCCCCCCGGGATCCAACCCAGCCTCGACGTGTCGTACCTGGACCCCCTGGCTGCCCTAACACTCAACGGCCAAATCGCCGAGTTGGCGTGAGGGGCGGGGTGGATTCCCCCCTGCCGACGCCAATTCAGGCGTTTGCACGGGCGACCCCCAACCCTCACGGGTTAGGCCTTGCCCATGGCACCCGTTCGCGCGCGAAACTGTCCAACCGAAAACGGCGCTATTCTTGGATCGAGCCCATCTCCTTGAGGTCTTCCCTGGTGAGCTCGGTGCCGCCGATGGCCTCGGGTTGGCGGAACGCCAGCTTGAGGATCTCTTCGGGATCGCTCTTGTCGCGCGGTTCGCCGACCTTGCGGAACTTCGGGTCGATGTGGGCGAAGTACTCGAACGCCTTGGCCAGGTACATCGCGTCGAGGATGCAACAGGCGGTCATGGCCTCGGCCACCGGGTAGATCCGCGGGCAGATCGTGATGTCGCGCCGGGTGACGGCGGCCAGCTTGGCGGGCTGCATCTTGTTCATGTCGATCGAATCCTGCGGCAGGCTGATCGTCGGCGTCGGCTTGACCGCGAACCGGAACCGCAGCTCCTCACCGTCGCTGATCCCGCCGCCCATCCCACCCGCGTTGTTCGTGCGGAAGCGGACGTGTCCCTGCTCGTCCAGATACGGCGGGTCGTTCCACTCGCTGCCGAGCATCTTCGACGCCTGGAAGCCGGCGCCGAACTCCAGGCCCGTGGTCGCGCCGATGCTCATGATCGCGTGCGCAATCGTGGCGCGGAGCTTGTCGAAGACGGGCTCGCCCAGCCCGGCCGGCACGCCGCGGACGAGGACCTCGATCGTGCCGCCGACCGTGTCGCCCGCCTTGCGGACCTTGAGGATGTCGGCGATCATCTTCTCGGCCGCCTCCAGATCGCAGCAGTTCAGGTGATTCTTGCGGTAGTTCTGGCGGACCTCGTCGAACGTCAACTCGCGCCCGCGGATGCCATGCGACTCGATGACGTGGCCGAGCACCTCGATGCCCTCGCGCGCAAGGATCTGCTTGGCCACGGCCCCGCCGGCCACCCGACCGACCGTCTCCCTGCCGCTCGCGCGGCCCGCGCCGCACCAATCGGTGTACTCGCCGTACTTGACGAAGAAGGTGTATTCCGCATGCCCCGGGCGGATCAGGTCCCTCACGTCGCTGTACTGATCGACGTGGAGCTTCTGCCGGTCGACGTTGTAGATGATCAGCCCGACCGGCGCGCCGGTGGTCAGCTCGTCGCGGATCCGCACCCCCGCGAAGAGCTCGACGCGGTCGGTCTCCAGGCGAGGCGAGTCGAGCTTGGACTGCCCCGGCTTGCGCTTGTCCAGCTCCGCCTGGACATGCTCGACGTTGAGCTTGATCCCCGGCGGGACGCCGTCAACGATGACCGCCAACCCGCCGCCATACGACTCCCCACACGTCGTGATCCGAAAGATCCGTCCGAACGTATTGCCTAACACGATACCGCTCCTTGCATCTGGACGACCGATCCTGCCGCCTCGCACCCGTGGTGATGGTGGCCGTCTGCGCGAGCACATAGTGAGACCAGCGTCTCTGACTAGCTGCGCAGAGCAATTATTATAGATGACCGATCCCATGCCGACAACGGTCTGGCCGCACTCACGCGGCTGCATGTCCGAGCCGCCCTTGATCCGCCGTACCGACCACCGTACAAGAACGATTCCCGTGACGGAACGCTATCGGCTGGACCAGGCGAGGTCTGACCGAGCAGCAGTCCGATCAGCAAGAGGAGACGGCCATGTGGACGGTGCTGATATCGGCTTGTGTGACGATGGGAGGGTTCGAGCATAAGGACGGGTTCAACTATCCCGACGGGACGGAGGGGGAACCGACGTGGTCGACTGACACGGTCGACTGGGAGGTGCGCGACGGCAAGCTGGTGGCTGACGGCGGCGGAAAGACATTCAGCGTGCTGGCGGCTGCGCCACATGGGCGGCGGGTAACGATCGAGGCCGTCGTGACGGTCGACCGCCGGACGGGCTCGAACTGGGCCATCGCCGGCGTGGCTGTGCGGCGCGACGGGAAGAATCACTGGCACCTTGCGCTGGTCGAGACGCCCGAGGCCCAGGGGCACAAGCACTTCGTTGAGCTCCAGGAACTGCTCGAAGGCAAGTGGCTGGCGGCCGACGCGAAGGAGACAAAGCTAACATCCACCTCCCGGACCGGCCATGCCTTCGCGTGGCAGTATGGTCGACCGTATCGCCTTCGGATCGCCATGACGCCCGGCGGCATCGAGGGAACCGTGGCGGAGCTGGACGGGACGGTCCGCAGCAAGGTGGGATACAAGTTCGACGGCAAGGCCGTCACGTCGGGCCGGCCCGCCCTCGACTGCGGCGGGTTCGTCGCGCGGTTTGACGACGTCGTGGCCACGCTGGACTACCCCGTCCCCGCCCCCCCCGAGCCGAAGCCGGCGATCAAGCCCTATACGCTGAAGGGCTTCGATGGGATCCGCGGAAAAGCGATGGGGTTCTTCTATCCCAAGCAGATCGACGGCAAGTGGTGGCTGATCGATCCCAAGGGCCTCGGGTTCTACATGGTGGGCACCGACCACATCAGCTACTACGTGCACTGGTGCGAGAAGCTGGGCTACCCGCCGTACCATCGGAACATGAAGGCCAAGCACGGCAGCGAGGCCGCCTGGGCCGACGAGACGGCCGGGCGGCTCAAGGCGTGGGGGTTCAACACGCTGCCGGCGAATCACTCGGCCCTGTTGCGGCATCGAGACTTCGCACACATCCTGTGGCTGGGGTGGGGGTCGGGGTTCTCGCCCATCGACGACATCGTGCCAAAGACGACGTGGACGGGCGTGCCGAACGTTTTCAGCCCCAAGTGGGCCCGACACTGCGACAAGCGGGCCTGCGCCCAGTGCGCACCGCACAAGGACGACCCGTGGGTCATCGGCTACTTCATCGACAACGAGCTCGAGTGGTACGGCAAGAGCCACACGACGTGGGGCGTGTTCACCGAGGCGTGGAAGAAGCCGGCCGATCACTCGGCCAAGCGGGCCTGGCTGACGTTCGTCCGCGAGCGGGTCAAGGACATCAAGACGTTCAACGCGCATTGGGGCACGAAGCTGAGCAGTTTCGACGAGCTCGCCAACCATACGACGCCGGCCGCCCCGACCTGCGACGCGGCCAGGGACGTCGCACACGGGTTCCTCCGCCTGGTGGTCGAGCGGTACTTCAAGATCACCACGGAGGCGATCCGGCGGCACGATCCGAATCACCTCGTGCTCGGCTGCCGGTTTGCGGGCGGCGCGCCGGACGTCTGGGACATCGCGGGCAAGTACTGCGACGTCGTGTCGCTCAACACCTATCCGCGGATCGACGTCGATCGGGGCGTGCCGGCGCACTACATCCGCTATCTGAAGCAATGTCACGCCAAGTGCGGCCGGCCGATGATGATCACCGAATGGAGCTTCCCCGCGCTCGACGCCGGCCTGCCCTGCAAGCACGGGGCTGGCATGCGGGTGGACACGCAGGCACAGAAGACGCGGTGTTTCGAGCACTACCAGACGCTGCTGTTCAGCCTGCCGTTCATGGTCGGCAGCAACTACTTCATGTGGGTGGACGAGCCGGCGTTGGGCATCAGCAAGACGTTTCCCGAGGACAGCAACTACGGCCTGGTCAACGTCGACGGCAAGCCGTACAAGCTGCTGACCGAGGCATGCGCACGCTTGAACCGACGCGTGTACGAACTGCACCTGGCCGGCAAGGTCCGGGCCGCGTCGGCGGCGAAGCTGGCGCCGTGGGTGACCGCGACGCCGAAAGCCAAACCACAAGCCAACCCCAGCCCGTTCCAAATTCGGGTCGGCGAGCTGCACGTCTCCGGTCCGCACGGCGGCGACGCCTGCCGCATCAAGATGGGCGACCGCATGCTGGGCAGCCTGACGTGCCTGATGCATCAGGACGTCGGCCAGGACATGTGGGTCCGGGCGAACCAGGCCAAGGTGGTCGCCGTCTGTCGTGAACCGGACGCGACGGTCGTAGACCTCGAGCTGGGCCATACCGGCGACGGCAAGCCGATCACGCGCGTGGACGAGAAGACCGGCCGACACGCCGAGCTCCGCGCCCGCCCGCACCGCTACCGCGCCGGCTGGCGGCTGCGGATCCCCTCCCGGCCGGTCAAGACCCCCTTTATCACCAGCCAATGCCTGTGGGTCGAGAACACCGACGGCGAGGCGTGGGACCTGGTCGACATCTTCCACTGGATCGCCCCGAGCGTCGGCGGCGACGTGGCCGGTGACAAGCCCGACGGCCCGGAGGTGCCCAACTACTACCTGCCCGGCGGGGGCTGGGTCGACCGCGAAGCGGGGCTGGGCATCGGCGCGACCTACCCGGCCGGTTCGGGATACACGTGTCGCTATTGGCTAAACAAAGCCGGCGGCGTGCACTCGGACCTGCGGGTTAACGTCGAGCAGTCCCTTTCCCCGGGCCAGCGGTACCAGGCGACCGCGCCGCCGGTCTTCATCTTCGGCTACCGAACGGACAAGCCCGGCGCGCTGGGGTCAGCCGCAGGTCGGGTGCTAGCAGAGGTCCTGGCCGAAGCCAAATAGCGGACGGCCCGTTCACCTGCGGCCCCATGAAGGGGGTGCGACCCCTGCGGAATGCGGTTTGGTCGTCGACTACCGGACCGCTTCGAGCAGGACGTAGTCCAGGCCGAACATGTAGGAGGTCTTGGCCTTCTCGTTCGCGCCGAGGATCTCGACCCTCAGGACGTGCTCGCCCTTGGTCAGGTGGTGGACGCCCATGTCCAACGGGCCGAAGGGGACGGCCTGGTCGTTGTACAGGTCGATCGGGCCGCCGAGCTTCTTCCCGTCGAGCTGGAGCTGGACGATGGCGTAGTCGCAGGCCTTGGTGAGCCGGGTCTTGACGCGGACCTTGCCCGCCTTGGCGACCGGCACGGCCAGGTCGAGCGCATCGCCCGGCTTCGCTCCGGTCCACCAGAGGTGCGCGCCGCCGCTGGAAGGGTCGGCATCAAACGCCGTCACCTGGCGCGTTGTTTTGCCGGCCGTCTTGGCGATGACCTTCAGGTCCTCCCCTTCCAACGCCCCCTTGACCGTTGCCTCGGCCACCTTCGACTTGTGGCGCTTGGTCCGCTCCTTGATCGACGGCAGCTTGGGGAACGGCGCGTGCGGTTCGGTCTGGTACCAGTAGGCCAGCGAGGCGATGTCGTCGGTGAGCTTCTTGTACTTGCCGTCCTTGCCCCAACCCAACGCCTGAATGGTCACGCGGAGGTCCTGCCCGAAGCAGATCGGGTCGGGGATGTGCCAGCGGTACAGGCTCCAGAAGAACGGCGG
>CAYOGX010000197.1:0-7357 GCA_964403235.1 uncultured Planctomycetales bacterium
CCGTGAACCCAACGTCGTAAACTGCTCCGGTGCCGCGAAGGCACTGCTATGTAATCGGCGCTGGCTGAGGGCGGCGCGATGAGGGAATAACCATGAAAGTGAGAAACGCCATTGTGACGTTGCCCTTGTGGGCAGGGCTGATTCTGGCGGGAGAAGCGCTGTTCGCCGTCGGATCGGCCGGTGCGGCCGAGCAGACCAAGCCTCCAGGCGCCCCCGTGATCGTGGACGCCGCCAAGTACCCCAATCTACAGGCCGCCCTCGACGCCGTGCCCGAGGCCGGCGGGCTCGTCAAGCTCCCGCCGGGCAAATTCGAGCTGACCCGGCCGCTGATCCTGACGCGCCAGGACACGCGGATCGAGGGCAGCGGCACATCCACGCACCTGATCAACCGTAACGAGAAGGGCCAGCCGGCCCTGATCCTGCGACCCAAGAACCGCGCGAAGGACGCCAACGCCCGCATCTGGCGCGTCCAGGTCGCCGATTTCCGCATCAGCGGGAACCCCAAGAGCGGCGACGGGCTACTGGCTGAGGGCGTCAACGAGATCTACATCAGCGGTCTGAGCGTCGACCACAACGGCGGGCACGGCATCAACATGGTCGACTGCTACGAGGACCCCCGCATCAGCGATTCGATCCTTACCTACAACGCCAAGGCAGGCCTGAACATCCTCAGCGGGCACGACATCGTCGTCAACGCCAACCAGTTCGAGGAGAACCAGGACGCCGTTCGCTGCATCGACAGCTACAACCTGTGCATGAACGGCAACAACCTCGACGACCACCTCCGCGACGGCGTGGTCATCGAGAACACCTACGGATCGGTCCTGTCGGGCAACATGATCGAGGAGTGCCACGGCATCGCGGTCGTGATGGACCGGAATTGCTACGGCAACACAATCAGCGCGAACGTGATCGCGCACAACGTGGGCGGCGGCGTGGACCTGCGGAATGCCCACGGCTGCGCGGTCTCCGCCAACACGTTCGTGCTCGATCACAACCGGGGCGTCGTTGTCGGCCCCGAAAGCGGTCGGATCACGATTACGGGCAACAACTTCTGCAACAGTTACATCGGACGAGGGATTCGACGCGTCCAGACCGACGATACGGCCGAGGGTGTCTTGCTCAAGGAAACGACCGACGTTGCTATCACAGGCAACGTCTTCGCGGGCTTGGCGCGAGAGGCCGTCAAAGCCGAGGGCAAGTGCCGGCGAATCGTCATCGTGGGTAACACGATTGTCGAGGTGTCCAAGTCGAAGCCGGGCCAGTTCCCCGCGCTCGACCTACCCGACGCCGATGCCGAGGTGCAGCACAACAAGATCGAGGCCGGCGCGGGAAACGTCGAAACATCGAAAAGTCGAAACGCAGAAACACGCTGAGTCAGCGTACAGAGCCGCGACCGTGAGGGAGCGGAAACAGTGAACCATCGAGTCGCCGAGGCGACAGAACCGTCGAGAGGTGGGTGGAATATGCGCGGATTGCTAGGAGTGGCGGTCATGGGAACGATCAGCGCGGCGGTGATGGGCGCCGAAACCGTCAACCTGACCGACATGAACGGCTGGACGATCGTCGTGGCGGACGATGCGATCCCCAGCGAACGGTACGCAGCCGAGGAGTTTCAGACGCTGTTTGAAAAGGCCACGGGGGCCAAGCTGCCGATCGGGTCGAAGCCCGCCAAGGCGACGCGGAACGTCTTCATCGGGCCCGGTAAGACGATGGCCGCGAGCGCCGTCGGGTTCGGCGTGGACGATCTGGGCGACGAAGGACTGCGGATCCGCATCAGCAAGGACAACATCGCCATAGCCGGCGGCCGGCCGCGGGGGACGCTGTACGGCGTCTATGAGTTCTTCGAGCGGTACCTGGGCGTCCGGTTCCTGACGCATGACCATACGCACATCCCGCCGGCCGCGCGGCGTGCGAGCCTTCCGTGCGAGACGCACGCGTACGCGAGCCCGTTCTCGTTCCGTTGGAGCTACTACAGGGAAAACGCCGAGCACACCGCGTTCGCCGCGAGACTGCGCGTCAACACGGTGACGAACGACGCCAAGCTCGGCGGCGTGACGCCCCAGAGCCTGATCAACCACTCGCTTCACAGCCAGTTGCCGGTGAGCAAGTACGGCAAGACGCACCCCGAGTACTTTGCCTTGGTCGGCGGCAAGCGGAAGCTCGACGTCGGCGGCGGCGGGCCCGAACCGTGCGTGACGAATCCGGACATCGTCCCGATCGTCGCTAAGGCCGTCATCGCCGAGCTCGACAAGAACCCGAACCGCCGCAACATCAGCGTCAGCCAGAACGACAATGCCGAGTACTGCCGCTGCGCCCGCTGCGATCAGATCAACAAGCGCGAAGGCACGCCGATGGGCTCGCATCTGGCCTTCGTCAACGCGGTGGCCGAACGGGTCGAGGCCAAGCATCCCAAGGTCAAGATCGGCACGCTCGCCTACTGGTACACCCGCAAATGCCCCAAGACGATCAAGCCGCGACACAACGTGCAGATCCAGCTTTGCAGCATCGAGTGCTGCACGCTGCATGCGATCGACGATCCGCGCTGCAGGCAGAATCAAAAGTTCTGCCGCGACATGGAGGCCTGGAAGAAGGTGTGCAAGGACATCTGGGTCTGGAACTACAACACGAACTTCGCCTTCTACGACCTGCCGTTCCCGAACCTTCGGAGCATCGGTGCCAACGTGCGGTTCTTCCAGCGGAACAACGTCAAGGGCCTGTTCATGCAGGCCAACGGTAACGGGCGGGCGGGCGAGATGTGCGACCTGCGAAACTACGTCATCTCGCGATGCATGTGGGACCCGAAGCTGGACAGTTGGGCCCTGGCGGAGGAATTCTGCCGACTGCACTATAAGCGGGCCGCCCAACCTATCCTCGACCACCTGAAGCTGATCCACGACACCGCCGAGAAGTCGGGGCGCCATCCGGGTTGTTTCCCCAGGCCGGCGCAGCTCGGCCTGGATGTCAAGACCTGTCGCAAGTCGCTAGCGTATTTCGACAAGGCCCTGTCGCTGGCCGATGACGACGTCGTCCGCGCCCGGGTCGAGAAGGCCTCCATCTGCGCCCATCGCGCGATGATCGAGGTCGGCGGACAAACGAAATACGCCGACGGGGCGTACAAGGTGGTCTTTCCGTCAGAGCACCAGGACGTCATCGAGCGGTACATCGCGCTGTGCAAGCGGCATGGGATGACCATGGTCTCGGAACGGACGCCGGTCGCCACGTATATCGCCAAGATCAAGGACCAGGCCAAGGGCACGCCCGCGCGGCGACTCGAAAACGACGTGTGGCGACTGACCGTCTTGCCCGAAGACAACGCCAAGATCATCGAGCTGACCCACAAGCCGACGGGCCGGGACCTGTTCGCCGGATCAAGGCACAGAACGGGTTTTGTGGGAACGCACGAGGAGTGGTGGGCCAACCAGAACGCCCATACGGAAAAGACGGTATTCTCGGTCAAGCAGGACGGCCAGTCCCTAACGCTGACGCGGTCGCTGCCGGCCGGGTCGAAGATGGTCCGGCGGATCCGGCTCGAGCGCGATGCGCCCGAGAAGGTGTGCTTCGAGACCACCATCACCCATCAGGGCGACACACCGAAGACGTATCAGGTCAAGGTCCACCCGGAGTTCAATGCCCACACGAACACCGACGACAGCACGGTGCTGAGCGCCTATGTCAAGCGGCATCGGTGGATGCGATTCAACCGCGGTTGGAAGCAGTATGACGGCCCGAAGGCGGGCCTGCTCAAGGGCGCCAAGGGCGGCGGGCTGGCGTTCTACAATCACGAGGCGAAGTTCGGCATGCTCGTGACGTACCCGCCCGCCCAGTACGACGGACCCCGCTTGTGGTGGCGGCCCGAAGACGCGCAGGTGAACCTTGAGCTGATCACGCCGGCCGTCGAGCTGACCAAGGGCAAGTTGCTCGAGTACGCTTATCAGTTCGAGTATCTGACCAAGCCGCCCAAGTAGGGTGATGGGTCAGGCCAGAACACGACCCCGCGCAGTCGCGAAGGTCCTTCAGCAATGAATGGCGTATCGGTGATCCCGGCGCTGGTCGTCTTGCTCGCCGGCGTTGAGACGACGGGAGCCCGGGCGCGCGAATCCGCGGCGACGGCCGTGCCGGCGGAACGAATCCCGCCGTTCGAGGGCCTACGGTACGAGATCACGGTGCCCGACACCCTCGACCTGGCTGAGCGCATGCGCCTTTCGATCAACGGGTTCACCCGGTGCGTGAGCGGTCCGCCAGCCAACCCTTTTCCGCCGACCCGCTACGTGTGCAACCACTTCATCGCGATCACGCCTTGGCCAAAGGTGCTGCGCAACGTCCCGATCTACGGGAAGTTCATGGAATCGACGCTCTTGGCGCGGATGACCACGGGCAGCGCGAAGGGCATCGGCGTGGACGAGGATTGGCGGCGGGCGTGGCTGGCGTGGTCTCGGATCGACCCGGTGATGCACGGTCCCGAGGGGGGCCGGCGGCTGTGCTGGATCGCGGCCAACGCGCTACGCGAGCGGGATCCTCGGTGGATCGCGATGGGCCGACGCGCGGTCAGACGGCTCGAGGAGGTGGCTGTCGCGCACAAGGACGGGGCATGGATCCACGTCGGGCTTCAAGTGACCCCGCCCGATGCGGGGTGCGCCAACGCAGCCGGCGCCTCGCCCACGCCGCAGGCCGTCCCCGCCATGAAGGCCGCCGACCGACGGCTGGTCGCCTGCGGTTGGAATGGCACGTTCATGGGCTGGACGCTCCAGGGGCTCTGCCGGTTTTGTGAGGTGACCGGCGATGCCGACGCGTTGTCGCTGGCCGGCAGGTTGGCGCGCTATCTCAAGGACGACGCCGAGATCCTCGCCCCGGACGGGCGGTTCCTGGCCGGCCATCCGCATGCCTGGCCGGTGGTCCATTGGCACCACAACTGCATCGTCGCCCAGGCGCTGCTCGAATACGGCCTCGTCGCCGGCGATGACGAGTTCATCGCGTTCGGACGGCGGGTGTACGACCACGCCATGACGTTCTGCTCGCGGGACATCGGCTTCGCGCCGGAATACTGCTACGGCAAGTTCCCGCGCAAGCAATCCATCGACAACACCGAGGCCTGCTGTTCCGCCGACCTGGTCATGCTGGCGTTGCTGTTGACCAAAGCCGGCGCGGGCGATTACTGGGACGACGTCAACCGGTACGTCCGAAACCACATCGCCACGCTGCAACTGACCGACACGCGCTGGTTCTACAACCTGCCGGAGAACCGCGCAAAGGGCATGACCTATCCCGACCCGAAGGTCGAGGAGGTGATCGGGAGGCTCACGGGCCATTTCGGCGGGTGGGCTGGCGTGAATGAATGGCACCTGCCCGAACTGGGGCCGGGCATCATGACCTGTTGCATCAGCAACTGCACGCGGGCGTTCTACCACGTGCACGAGGACATGGTCGAGTGCGACGCGGGGACGCTGCGGGTGCACCTGCTGCTGAACCGCGCGTCGCGCTGGGCGGACATCCACAGCCACCTGCCGTATGAAGGCAAGGTGGTGCTGGTTTTCAAGCGGCCGTGCAAACGCGTGCTCGTTCGAGCGCCCGAATGGATCGAGACGGACAGCAGCGCCATTGAGTGCACCGTCAATGGCAAGAAGGCAGCGGTCAATTGGGCGGGGCGCTACCTTGACCTCGGCCCCGCGCGACCCGGCCGATCGTACACGTTCCGTTTTCCGATCGAGACCCGGCGCATCGTGCGCGACATCGGACGGCGGCGCTTCGCGCTCACGATCAAGGGCAGGACGGTCGTCGGGGTCGACCCGCCGGGCACGCGGATCCCGCTCTACCAGCGGAGGAAGTACCTCGAAGACAAGGCCCCGCTGGTCAAGGTGCGTCGCTACGTCCCGGCCAACCCCTGACCACATCGCCGAACGCCCGGTGTAGCCTCGACGTGAGCAGGTCGCGACCCGCGCCGCGGGCGCCGTTCTCCCAACCGCCTCCGTATGCCTTCTCACTGGCCTGGCCGAGTCACTTCGCGTGGCGTTCAACGCCGACCGCCGGACCCACGTGCAAGACGTCCTCGCCGCCGTCGCGGAACGTCACCCGGACCGCCGCGGAATCCCGGCTCAACGCCGTCGGCTCGACCGCCTTGACGGGCACCGACGCGCCCTTCTGGAGCGGGTAGAACACGTAGACGAAATGCGCCACGCCCGCCGACGTCCGCTTGAAAACCGGCGTCGGTATGGGCCGGACCCTATACCCGCCGGCGGGCATCCAGCCCTGAACAAACGGTTTCTCTTGGCCCCTGACGACCTCGACGCTCAACCCGGCCCCGCCGGCGGGAACGATGGCGATGTTCGCGGCATCGTCCTGTCGCGAGACGACACGTTGGGTCTGCTCGTCGACGCAGACGTCCTTCACGTCCAGGTGAAACATGGCCTCGTACCCGTGCGGCTTGTCGTTGCTGGGCTCGAGCACGTCGACGACGAGCCAGTAGTCCCCGGGGACCGCGTCACCCGATGTCTTGGCGCCGGTCTTGACGAACAGGACGTGCCGCGTGTGCGTGACGACCTTCTCGCGTTTCTTGCCGAACGTCTCGCCGGGCAACTTGCCGTAGCTGCCGGCGGCGTAGTCGAACGCCTTGGTCGTCTGCCAAACGTGCGGCAGCGGCTTGGTGACAATGTAGGTGCCCTGTTTGCTCGTGCCTCGCCGGTGCTGATACTTGCCGTCCACGTGGATCACGTTGTGGGCGTACGATCCCAGCACGTACTGCCGCCATTGCGAGCTGTCGTACGGGTAGATCCCGGGGTCGACCACCAGATACGCGCCATAGGCGTAGATGACGAAGCTCAGCTTGTCCTCATGCTGGTGGCCCGCACCGAACGGCCCGACGTCGAACAGCATGTACCGGTCGTCGAGCGCCCAGCCCGAGCGCATGACCAGATGCCCGGCGTGCCGAAACGCATAGGAGTCGTGTGCCGGGCGGGTGCCCTGCTTGCCCCGTGTCGCCAGCCACTGGAAGTCCGCCCGCTTCGGGAAATAGCCGAACCCCTCCTTGAGTCTCCCGCGAACGTCGTGCCGCCCCGCGTCGTTCAGACCCGGCAGGCACCCGTCGGGCATGGCCGCATATAGGTTGTAGTGATACATCCGCTCCAGCTTGGCCAGGTAGTCCAGCGGGATCGCGTAGCCGTTCAGCCGCCCGATCTGAAGCGGGCCCAAGAAGTTGAGCAGCGCGACCTGGTGATAGCCCGTGCTCAGCTCGTACTGCGCGCCGTCGGGATAGACTTGGATGTCCAGGTCCTTGTACAAGCGTTCGATCGCCGTGTCCCGCCAGGTCTGGGCCCGTTTGAATTCGGGAAACATCGCCCCGACGTGATACAGCCCGTTGGCC
>CAYOGX010000198.1:0-7348 GCA_964403235.1 uncultured Planctomycetales bacterium
GACGAGGTGGCGGGTGTGATCCTGGATCGTGTGCTCGGACGAAGACGAAGACCCCTCGAGGTCTACCAGCCCAGACACCGGGGTATCCTGCTGCGACTGGCGGACCTCTTTCCGCGGTTTGGCCTGTGGGTCTTCCCGATGATCCGCCGCCGCGGTCTCGCCCGGCTGCAAAAGCTGCGCGGTCAGTGAGAAGAAAGGTGGGTCAAGACGCACCCCACAACTGGTGTCAATACGAAAGCGCGTACAGCACGATGTTGACGGCGACGCGTTTGGCGTCGGCCTCGGCGTACCCGCGGCAGTGGTAGCACTTGTGCCCTTCCAGGCCGCAACCGAAGCCGTACGGGCTGTACACCACGGCGGTGCGGCCCTGAAGCTCGACGCCCTCCAGCATGGGCTGGGTCAGGTCGGGCTGCTCGCGTTGGACGGCAGGACGATAGGTCACACGGGAGATGTCGTATCCGAGCTTGCCCGACAGGATCGGGTGTGTGTCGTCCAGCGGCTTGAGGGCCTCGCGACCAAACAGCTCGCCCATGAGCCGACGAAACGCGGTGTCGAACGCCTTGCGCCCACAGCACGCCTCGGCGAACAGGAACCCGCCGCGTTGGCAGAAGCGCTTCAGGTTGTCGCGTTCGGCCTGTGTGAGCGCAAAATCGAAGTGTCCGACCATGTAGATGATGGGGTGCTCGAACAGGGTCGGCTCGGCCAGCCGGATGGGCTTGGGCCGGGTCACGACGTCGACGTTGGCCTGCTCGTTGAGCAGCTTCGCCAGGTTGGGCAGTGCGTGCGGGTCCGGTCGCCAGTCGCCCTTGTGGACGACCTGCCCGATTTGCAGGCCGCCTCGCACCACCCGGTCGGGCTCGGGTCTGTCGATGGGCAGCCGTACGACGGTGAGTCGATCCTGGAGCGGTTCGCGCCCGGTCGCGTAGGCGGCGATGTTCGCGCCCATCTTGAACGCCCGTTCGCTAAGGACGGGCAGGTTGCCCTGCTCCCACAGACACGACAGGTCGCGCGGGCTGAACAGGATGCTTGTGCGGCAGCCGAGACTGATACCCTCCAACTCGAAATCGGCCTGCTCAAGCTCGTACATGGCATGATAGATCGGGTGATCGGGCTCGAGCGGCCCGAGGGGCCACTCGCCGAAGTGCTCGGCCGCGAACGACCGCATGCCGTCGACGAACGCCTTCCTGCCGCAACAGGCCTCGGCCAGGATCGTCCCGCCCAGCTCGACGAACCGACGCAGCTTCTTGGCATCGTCGCGGCTGAACCTGGGGAACCGATGCCCGTTGAAATACAGGATCGGCGCCGCCAGCCATGTCTCGATCGGGTCGTCCAGATCGACCACCTGCCACGTGACCGGTTGGTCGAGTTTGCCGCCCAGCCAGCCCGTCAGGTGCGCCACGTCGTTGCGGTCGGGCTGCCAGTCGTTGCCGCGGCACCACCGCAGCTTGTTGATCAGGATGCTGCGATGCCCCTTGCCCAGAAACAGCAGCGCAAAGGCCGTCTCGTGAACCTGGTTCTGCCACGACCCGTTGGCCTGCTGTACGCCGACCAGGTAGGCCGCCCCCTCGCGATACCAGTCGTGCCGCCCGAACCGCGAGAACCCCGTCAGCATACCGACGCGCTCGAGCCCATAGAGGTAGTACAGGTGCCACCCGCGGTGCCCCGGGTTGCTGCGGACGGTGAAGTTTCGCGTCAGCCAGCCGATGCCGGCTGCGATGGGCTTGTTCTGGGCGTATTGGCCGCAACCCCGGCCCCTGCCGTCCTTGGTGAACCCGCGTTCGCGGCCTTTGGTCAGGCTGTTGCCGACGATGTAGAGGCTGGCCACCCCGGCCGCGGTCATGCTGCCGGTGGGACGGGACGGTCCCCCGCCGCTGTAGCCCCATCCCCCGTCGTTGCCGCGTTGGGTGCGGGTCCAGTGTTTTTCGGCCCGCCCCCAGACGTCCTGGGACACCTTGGCACCGGCCTGCTTGGCCTCATGGAGGCCCAACAGGGCAAACTGGGTGTTGGAGTGATCGCCCGCGCCACCGCGGGCCCGGCCATAGGTCCACGCGCCGTTTTTCAGTTGCGTGTCGGCCAGCCAATCGGCGGCCGTCTGGATCTCGGCCGCGTAGGCCCGTTGGTCGGCCGTCGCCAGGGCCATGATCTTCAACGCCACCACGTAGGTGTGGACGTTGGGCGTGGCCAGGATCGCCCGCAACCCACGCTGGAGGGACGCGTCGTCGCGGGACACGCCCGCGTTAAGCAGGGCCACCACCGACAGCGCGGTCGTCCCACCCGGTTGGCTGTATCTTGGCCAATGCCCGCTGGCGGCCTGGCGACTGCGGAGATAGGCCGCCCCCCGCTGAACGGCCCGCTTGACCTGCTCGCCCGTGACCCGTTGGGCCTCGGCCTCGGGTCCGCAGACGCACACCGCGCACACGGCCAGCCCCAGGACGCCCAACGATCGGGATGCCGTAGGTCGGCGACCACGCATCGCTTCCATAATACACGGAATGTGCCGTCCCGGCAGAACCGAACCGGCGTTGCACCCGAGCCGCGACCGTGAGGGAGCGGTTGTCCCTGAACCCCAGACCCCAGACCAACCGCTCCCTCACGGTCGCGGCTCGGATCGAAGCAGCACCCCTCCGTTCAGCCCGCAGACCCACACGGGCAAGATGCGTCCGATAACTTCCGCCCACCCAACGGTGATCGATCGGTGTTTCATGAACTGGCCCGATCGGTCCGATAGCATAGGTAGTCCCGGCTACCCCAGCCGCGCCGTCGGGGATGCGCGCCGGGTCTTGGCCCTGGTCAGGGGTACATCGATGACGCGACGGCAGTTCCTTGCGCTGCTCGGCGTGGGCGTGGGCGGCGTTCCTTCCGCCATCGCCGCTGACGCGGTCCCGAGCGAAGCGCCCGCCGCAACGGCGCCCACCGCCACCGGGCCCACCAATACGCCGAGCACCGCGCCCTCCCCGTGGGACGGGATCCCTTCGAGCAAATCGACCATCGTGGAGGTCGGTTCCCCGCGCGTCATCGCCGGTCACGACATCCACCAGCGACGCCTGGCCGAGATGATCAGCCTCACCCTCCGCCACGTAACCGGCAAGGACACCGACGCCGATGCATGGCATGACCTGCTCGAACCCGAGGACGTGATCGGGCTGAAATTCAACCGTTCGGGCGCCGCCGGCCTGGGCACCACCGAGCCGGTCGCCCGGCTCCTGGTCGCCTCGCTCAACAAGGCGGGATGGGGACCCGACCGGATCGTCCTGATCGAGACCGACCCCCGGCTGGCCCGCGAGCTCAAGACCCAGCCGCGGCGGCGTGGATGGCAAACCGACCTCACCCGTTTCGGCAGCGGCGTCGACCGGCTGGCCACCGTGCTCGAGCAGGTCACCGCCATCGTGAACGTCCCGTTCCTCAAGGCCAACCGAATCGCCGGCATGAGCGGATGCCTCAAGAACCTCAGCCACGCCCTGGTCAAGCATCCAGGCCACTATCACCACAACGCCAAGCCCGACCGGAAACGCGGCGTCCTCAAGCGCGGCGCCCGGTGCGCCCCCTATGTCGGCGACATCGTGGCCAGCCCGGCCATCCGCAGCAAGCTCCGCCTTCACCTGGTCAACGCGCTGCGGACCGTGCGGGAACCGGTGCCCGACCCCACCAGCACGGTGATGGAGTCCTACGGCGCGCTGTTGGCCGGACGCGACCCCGTCGCGGTCGACATGATCGGGCTGGAAATCCTCAATCAGCAACGCGCCGCGCGCAGCCTGCCGCCGCTGGCCGAGCAAGACGAGCCCCTGCCGCACATCCGCGCCGCCGGCGAGGCCGGTCTGGGCACTTGGAACCCCGACTTCATCGACCATCGCACCGTTCGGGCATAGGGATTCGGAGCAAACACCGCGACTGGGGAACTGTCGGTCGACGACCGGCCGGCGCTATGGGGGCGCGGCCTGCCGGGCGGCGGAGGGCGCTTCGGTCGGCGCCGTCGTCTTGAGCGTAATGACGACGGTCACCAACTCGTCGTGTCGGGTGGGTTCCCACTTGGACTGCTGCGTCGTGGGGACCTCTTTCTTGATCCCAGCGGATATCTGGCCCAGCGCGTCGCGGTGCGCCGCGCGGCTTGCCGGCTGGCTTGGGCTCGTCGCAACGCGTGCGAACTCGACCTGCTCGGGCCGACGTGTCCGGGCCGGCCGCCCGGCAGCGTCGCGTTCCGCGCGCTGCATTTGAAATGTCTGCGCGGCACCGGCCTTGCCCCTGCGGGTCGTCCGCGTGGGCAATCGGGAGACCACAAGCGGTCCCTTCGGCGCTTCAGGCGTCCGCTTTGACACGACCGGCCCGGTCGTCGTTGCGGGTGGGGCGGCTACCTGCGCGGCGCGACGGCGCTTTGCCCGGATCGGTGGGCCCACCGGCTCCGCCCTCGGGACGGGCGCTGCCTTCTTGCTCACGCCCTTCCCGGCATGCGGTTTGCTCAGCCACGCCTCGCGCAGCCCCCTCCCCGCGGATTCATCCTCGGCCTTGGCCAGCGCCCGCGAAGACGGGAGCGGAGATGCGCGAGCGGGGGCTGCTCCGGGCGTATCGGCCGGTGCGAGGGCTGGTTTGGCCATAGGTGCCGGTTGCGCTGGCGCCTTCGCGACGGCCGCACGCTCCTCCCCTGACACCGTCAGTGCTGCGGTCCGCTCATCTCCTTTGGTCTCGGCTGGCCCCCTGCGATCGGACCGATCGCCCTTCAGCATCTGGGCCGCCAGATTCGCCCGGTCCCACCCCTCAGCCAGGATTGCCGGCGTGGCCAGGGTCACCTTGACGTCCCGCCGCGCCGAGCGGCCCAGTTCGTCGACGAGCCGGGTCACCTGCGTCGGCGTGCCCCTGACCAGGAACGTCTGGCCGCGCTGCGGTTCGGTCCGTCCGGGCCGGGCCAGGTAGAACGCGCTGTCCGCGTCGAGCCGGACCGACGTTCCCAGCGATCGGGCGTCTTGGATCGAGTTCCGCGCGAAGAACTCCCGCATCACCCCGGCCAACTGCGTCTGCTCGTTCGAATCCGACGCGGTCAACTGCAACTGGACCGCCTCGCCCTCCAACGTGTACGTCCCGAGCTCGTCCACCGTCGCACCGGCCGACAACCGCTCCGCTAGCTGGATGGGCGCCGCACCACGCTTCCCGCGACGGCGCGATCGATCATCGGGCAAGGACAAGATCTCGTCTGCTGGCCCTCTGCGGGCCCGCGCGATCCGGGTCTGGGCGATCTTCTCCGACGGCCCCGGTGCCCGCCCCGCCACACGCCCACGCCCATACCGGCCAGCCCCGCCACCACCGTAGCCCCCGCGCCCATCGCGCAAACCGCCAGCGAACTTGTCGGCCTCTTTTGCACGCGCCTCGTCTTCGGCGCCTTTCGCTCTGCGACCTAGCCGTTTCGCCGCGTCCATGACCAGCGAAGCCGGTTCAGGCTTGTCTTTCGCAGCCGGTGCAGCCCCTCGCGCCTTGGCGGTCGCTGCATCCTCGGCAACCTCATATCCAAGGCTGCGCATGCGAGCTCGCGGCACCGACTTGTCGGGCATCTCTGCCATCCTGGCACCAGCCGCTGCCGACTCCGGTTTAGCCTCGGTGGGCTTGGGCGTGTCCTTCTCCGCGTCGGCGAGCTGGATCGGGGTCTGGCGGGATTGCTGAACCGCGTCGATGGCCAAATAGCCCGCTAACACCGCCACCAGCAGGACGGCAGCGGCGCCCACCAATCGACCGAAACTCAACGCGCCCGGCGGCGTGGCCGACGTGGCCGGCACCCCTTCCGTCCCGCCGACGAGCTGCTCTCGCTCCAATCGCGCAAACACCGCCTCGCCCGTGTCCTCCGGGGCCTTGGCCCGCGGCAACTGGCCCACCACCGACGCCACCTGCCGGAGCTGCTCGAGCGTCTCGCGGGCCTCGGGCGACCGGACCAGGTGCTCGTCCACCCGCGCGCGGGTCGCCTCGTCCAACTCCTCGTCGAGGTAGGCGGACAGGAGGTCTTCGATTTGTTCGCGGTCCTCTTGGCTCATTCGTCTTGCCCGACCTTCTCGAGCACGCCGGCCAGCCGCTCCCGCAGGGCCATCCGCCCGCGATGCAGCCGCGACTTGACCGTCCCGGTCGGCACCTCGAGCACCTCGGCGATGTGCCCGTAGTCGAACCCTTCGATGTCCCTCAGGACGACCACGGCCCGGTAGTCGTCGTCGAGCTCGTCCACGGCCCGGGCGACCAGGGCCTGGACCTCGCGGCTTTGCGCCTCGGCCGGCGGGGTCGGCGGATTGCCCCGCCCGGTCTTACGCATCAGGTTGGCCGCCTGCTGGTCCATGGGCATCGGGTTATTCTCGTCCGCCGCGATGGTCATTTCCCGTTTGGCCCGGCGTCGGTGCACGATCGCGAGGTTCACCGCGATCCGAAACACCCACGTGTAAAAGCCGCTCCGGCGCTGGAACCCGCCGATGGACGCCAGGGCCTTGCAGAACGCCTCCTGCGTCAGGTCGGCCGCGTCCTCGCGGTTGCCGCTGATCCGCCAGCACGTGTTGTAGACCTTGTCCTGGTACTTGGCGACGAGCTGGCCGAAGGCAGCCATGTCCCCCTGCTGGCTCTGCTCGACCAGCAGGGCATCCTCGAATTGAATGGCCGTCGCGGGTGCCGGCACTCGCTGGCCCTTCCCTGGTTTGGACGGTCTCGGCAGACACGGGTTCCCAACGATCGGCGGGTTTTCCATCGCGCCACCCGCCCCGTTGGTTTATACTACCCGTCCGTAGTCCGTCGCCCGTCATTATAGTCCCGAGAACGCCCGTTGGAAGTGAGCCCATGGCCAAATCAGACCGAAACGTTTACCGTTCCCCGCTGGTGGCCCGCAACGCCTCGCCCGAGATGGCGGCCCTGTTCGGCGAGCGGACCAAATACGTCATCCACCGTCGATTGTGGCTGGCACTCGCCGAGGCACAGAAACAGCTCGGACTGCCCATCACCACAAAGCAGATCCGACAGCTCCGGGCCAACGTCGAGACCATCGACTTCGCCGCGGCCGACCGATACGAACGCCAGCTCCGCCACGAGACGATGGCCCACATCCGCGCCTACGGCGACGCCGCACCCGCCGCACGCGGCATCATCCACCTCGGCGCGACGAGCTGCTACGTTTTGGACAATACCGACCTGATCCTCCTGCGGGAGGGGATGCGGATCCTGTGCGGTCGGCTGGCCGTGGTGATCGACCGGCTCGCCAAATTCGCCAAGAAGCACCGCGCCCTGCCCTGCCTGGGCTTTACGCACTATCAGCCGGCCCAGATGACGACGGTGGGTAAGCGGGCGACGCTGTGGTGCTACGACTTCGTCCGCGACCTCGAGGCCCTCGAGCATCGCC
>CAYOGX010000199.1:0-7320 GCA_964403235.1 uncultured Planctomycetales bacterium
GCGTAGTTGGCATCACCCGGGACGTTCGGATCGAAGACCGTCCACTTCTTGAACGCCTTGCCTTCGTTCGGCACGGCCGTCAGCGTCACGACGGTGCCGCCGACGTACGTCGGCAGATTAGGGTCGTCCGGCTCGGGATCGATCAGGATCTGGCCGAGCTGGCCGTTGACCGTCTCAAGCGTCAGCGTGTACCAAGCCTGTTGAGGCTGATAGTACCAGATGGCGATGGACAACGGCGTGCCGGCCTGGTTTTGTCGGAGCGCGGCGGTCTGCACTGTCTGGTTGGGCGATTCATAATAGACGACCCGCGTGCCGATCAACGTTGCGGCCGGCGGGTTGCTGGGGTCCGTGTTCGGGATGGTATGGTCAACCCATGCGCCGCTGGTCCCATACTCGAAGTCGTCCCCGGTGCACGGGCTCTTCTTGGGGTCATCATCGTCGGAGTAATACGACGTAGGGGTAAAGGGGCTGATATTGGTATCGATCACGGATGACATCAGGAGCGATCCCTGGGCGCCGGTGACCATTTCCCAGACGGCCGGCCCCGCCGTGACCGAGTCCTGAATCCCGTCGATGAGCACGCCCTGCGTGTTCAGGCTGTTGTAGTAGGACATGCCGATGGCCTGGGGGCTGTAGTCGTAGAGGTTCATGATGCCCTTGATCTCGTGCACGCGCAAGAACGTGGTGATGTCCTGGCGTTGCTCGTAGAAGTGGTGCTCGCGTTGGGTCAGCGGCCCGCTGTTGGCCCCCATGTAGGATCGGATCGCGCGGATTGGCCCGTCCTTGTTCACAAAGAATGCGCCCTCGCCGGCGCTGAACGTGTCTTCGCTTCGACCGCAATCGCCCGGGGCGAACTGGTTTCTGTGGCGATCGAGGATGTCGACGCCCGTCGACGCGCCCGCGTAGACGTTGGTCTCGTCGCGGATCCACCGATCCGAGAAGTGCGTGCGGTAGTAAAGCGAAAACGCTTCGGAGTCCTCGGGGTTCGGCCCATTCATCGTGTCATAGTTTGGGATGTATTCCCCCGCCAGCAGGTTGAACGTGTAGCTAACGTAGTCCTGGCCCGCGTCGGGGTTGAGCGTGCCGTCGGTCTGGAACAGGTAGACGTACCCCACCCCTGCGTCGAGCGGGTCGGTGATCACGACTTCGACGCCGCTGTTAGCTAACACGCCCGTTGGCAGACCGGCCCCGGCCCCGGCGCGGTCGCCGGCGTCCCTGGCCATGAATACCAACTCGTCGTTGTTGTCGAAGGCCGGATCGGTGTCAGGCCCGGTGTAGGTGTTCGGGTCGACGTAGGAGAACGTCCCCAGTCCCACCGCACCGTAGTTGTAGACCACACCGTAGTCGGCGAATTTCCGCTCATCGATCTGGACGGGGATCTGCTGCCACCCGGCCTGGTACCGAAACGCCACGAGCTGATCGACCGGTCGACCCAGCAGCCTGAGCACGTCTATGCCGACCAGCACGACCGGGTCGCGATCCCGGTCCAGGGAATTGGTCTGGGCGAGGACCGCGGCGGACACGCCCACCACCATCAGAACGGCAATACACGCACGATTCATCGGTTCGCTCCTCCACCCCCCCGAGCTCGGTCCACAACCGCAGGATCCGGTCTCGAAGTGCCACGGGCCGCCCTTAAGCCCCCCATGGGTGAGACCAGGCTTCGGGATTCCTACCTTCGTATTGTAGCCGCTGTGTCGGGGGGATCGAAGGGGGAAATGTCACGGTTCCGCGTATTCGCTATAGGCGCCGAAGGCGAGCTGCGCTTTGCCCACGCGCAGCGGTCGGCCCGAGCTATCCGGCAGACGGAGAAACGATGAGGCCCTACGCCGCCATCCTGTCCGCGCGATTTCGCATGCTGCTGCAATACCGCGCCGCAGCGGCCGCGGGGCTGAGCACGCAGTTCTTCTGGGGTCTGATCCGCATGATGATCTTCCAGGCGTTCTACGAGAACGCGACGGGCGAGCTGCCGATGTCCGGGTCGCAGGTCACCAGCTACGTCTGGCTGGGACAGGCGTTCCTGATGCTGATCCCGTTCCGGGCCGACCGCGAGTTGATCCAGATGATCCGCACGGGCAACGTCGCTTACGAGATGCTCCGCCCGGTGGACCTGTACTGGTTCTGGTACGCCCGCGCCATCGCCGACCGCGTCGCGCCGACGCTGCTGCGGTCGGTTCCCCTGCTGATCGTCGCTACGCTGGCCGGATGGATCCATTGGCCCGCGCCGCCCACGCTGGCAGCGTTCGCCACGCTGATGGCCGGGGCCGTCCTGCTCGGCGCGGCCATCTGGGTCCTCATGAGCATCACCATGTTCTGGACCATCGCCGGCGACGGCCTGTCGGGCCTGCTGGCCGGTGCGATGTTCCTGCTGAGCGGCATGATCGTGCCCTTGCCCCTGTTTCCCGATTGGGCGCAGCCGGTGCTGAACGCCCTGCCGTTTCGGGGCCTGTGCGACGTCCCGTACCGCCTGTTCGCCGGCAACATCCCGCTGGCGGACCTGGCCGGCCTGCTCGCGCACCAGCTCGCCTGGGTCACGGCGCTCGTGCTGTTTAGCCGCTGGCTGCTGTCGCATGCCGCCAGACGACTGGTCGTCCAGGGAGGCTGACTGCGGTGAACGCGCTGCGCCTGTATTTCCGGTACGTCGGCATCTCGATCCGCAGCCAGATGCAGTACCGCGCATCGTTCCTGATGATGTCGGCCGGTCATTTCGTGGTCACCGCGAGCGAGATCATCGGCATCTGGGTCCTGTTCCATCGATTTGGCTCGCTGCGGGACTGGTGTCTGGCCGAAGTGGCGATGTTCTATGGGCTGATCAACGTCGCGTTCGCCCTCGCGGACGCGTTTGGTCGCGGGTTCGACGTGTTCCCAGGCATGGTCAAGCGCGGCGATTTCGACCGGCTGCTTCTGCGTCCCCGCAGTACGGCGTTGCAGGTCGGAGCCCAGGAGTTGCTGCTCATGCGGATCGGTCGGCTCTCACAGGGATTGATCGTCTTGCTATGGGCCGCGGCTGCGCTGGACGTCGAGTGGTCCATCCCGCGGGTCGCGCTGGCCCTATTTGCCGTCCTGAGCGGCACGTGCCTGTTTGTGGGGCTATTCGTGCTCCAGGCCACACTGGCCTTCTGGACCACCGAATCCCTGGAGGTCATGAACACGATCACCTACGGCGGCAACGAGACCGCGCAATACCCGCTGTCGATCTACCGGCCGTGGTTCCGCAAGTTCTTCACGTTCGTCGTGCCGTTGGCGTGCGTGACGTATTTCCCCGCCCTGGCGATCCTGGGCCGGGACGACACCGCGCTCAACAGCCCGATCTGGTTTCGCTGGTCAGCCCCGCTGATCGGCGTCTTGTTCCTGGGAATCACGCTACAGGTCTGGCGGTTTGGCGTTCGGCACTACCGCTCGACGGGGAGTTAGAACGCCGTGTCGCACCGGGCCGCTCAGTGACGATCGCGTCTCGGCTACGGCGTCGCAGGATCACAGGCCGAGGAACTGAATGGCCATCCCGCAAAGGCAGATGGTCGCGCCCGCCAGGGCGTGGGTATATCGTTCCATGCGCGCGATGGGAAGGAGGTTGAGTCCGAACGTCGAGACGAGGACGACCGTCACCATCGTGCCAATGGTCACCACGCCAAACACGCTGGTGACCAACACCACGCCCCACAGGCTGCTCTTGGCCGCGGGGTACATCAGCATCGGAATGAGCGGCTCGCACGGACCCAGCACGAAGATCGTGAACAGGATCCAGGGCGTGATGTCGGCGGCGCCCTGCTTATCGTGAACGTGCGCGTGCGCGTGCGAGTGCGAATGGACGTGCGCGTGGGTGCCGCTCTCGTCGTGCGCGTGCGGATGCTCGTGCGGCCGAGTTTTCCAGGCCCTGCGCACGCCCCAGACGAAGTACACCAGGCCGAATGCGATGAGGACCCAGGCCGCGAGGTTCCCGCGAACGGATTCCACGCCTTCCAGTCGGATGACCGCAATGCCCAGCGCCACGCCAACGAATCCCAAGACGACGGAGCTGGCCACATGCCCCACGCCACAGATCACCGTCATCAAGGCCGTCTTGGCCAGCGACCATCTCCTGGCGCGGGCCATCGCGATGAACGGCAGGTAGTGGTCCGGCCCCAACAAGGTATGCAACAAGCCGATGGAAGCGGCGCTGAACGTCAGAATCGCCAATTCCCGTGACATCAGAAGGTGCCCCCTTTGGACAAAGCGCGCCGCCCACGCAGGATCGGTCCCGCGGGCCGGCGCCCGCAGGTCCCGACGCGTTGTCATCGTGCCCACAGGATAACCGAATTTCCATGCAGATCACACAATTACAGACGTCCACAAGAACCACGAACCCGAGCCGCAACCGTGAGGGAGCGATCCACGGTCAACCGTGCGCCGAGCGTCGCGTCCTGGATGAATCAACGCGCGCGGTCAGGTGTTGTTCTGTGCCTCTCGTGGGTGGACATACGGGCCGGGCAGCAGATCGCTGGCCCTACACTTCTTGAGGTCCCCGTCCTCGACGAAGATCACGGCGGTGTCCGGGCCGTAGAACTTGATCAGCTCCCGGCATGTGCCGCAGGGCGACAGGACGTGGGGCGTGTCCCCGTTGGCCAGACTGACCGCGACGATGGCGTCGAACTCGCGTTCACCGCTGGAGGCGGCCATGCCGAGGGCGACGGCCTCAGCGCAAACGTCGATGGCGTTCGAGTCCAGATGCACACCCGCGAAGATCCGTCCGGACCTGGCCCGGACGGCCGAGCCGACGTGATGCCTGCCCTGAACGTAATTCCGCCGTATCACGGCGGTGGCCGCTTCGATGAGCTCCCGGTCGGATTCTGTGATCGGCAGATACTCCATGTGACCCTCCTGGCGCACCTATATTCTATCGGTTTGATCGCCGGGGTGCATCTGATCTTACAGGGCACACTACGGCACGGCTGCCCCGTCCTCGATCCGTGGCAGGTTGCGGTCACCTCTCCTCAGCGCTGCTTAAGCCGTGGCCGGGCCTGTTGGCGTAGACCAGCCAGTACGTCACCGGGATGACGAACAGCGTGAAGATCGTCGATGCGAACAGCCCGAAGATCAGCGACCAGGCCAGGCCCGAGAAGATCGGGTCGATGGTGATCGGTGCGGCCGACAGCATGGCCGTGCCCGCCGTCAGCAGGATCGGGCGCAATCGCACGACGCGGCTTTCCATGATCGCGTCGAACAACGACCGCCCGCGGGCGAGCGACAGGTGGATGAAGTCCACCAGGATGATCGAATCGCGCGTGACGATCCCCGCCAACGCGATCATGCCGATCATGCCGGTCGCGGTGAAGAAGATCGGATCGGCGTACGGGCCGACCTGCCCGCCGGCGATCGCATTGAGCAGCCAGAAGCCCGGCATGATGCCCAGGATCGTCAGCGGGATGGCCAGCATGACCACGATCGGGATGACGAACGAACGCGTCTGACCGACGAGCAGGATATAGATGGCGACCATCGCGGCCGCGAACGCCAGCCCCAGGTCGCGGAAGACGTCCAGCGTGATCTGCCATTCGCCCTCGCCCGAGAAGACCACCCGGATGCCCTCGGGGACGGACCACGCGACGCCGCTGCCGTTGCTGAAGAACGTCCGGCCGTCGAGCGGTCGGGCGGTGGTGTTGGCGATCCAGCCGTTTCCGACGACCGTTCTGCCGGGCGCGACTCCGGCGGTGTTGTGACCGCTCCCTGACGGTCGCGGCTCGGATGCGCTGGGTGGTGGGTGCACGACCTGATCGGCCTGGATGTCCACGACCGCCTCGGCGGGTGGGCGCCCCGCGGTTTCGGCGAAGACGTAGACCACGCGTTCGAGGTTCTTGTGGTAGATCGTCCTGTTAACGACAGCTTCCTGCCACGCGCCCAGCTCGGCCAACGGCACGCGCTGGCCGGTTCGGCCCACGACGTAGATGCGCGACAGATCGGCGGTGCTGGAACGCAGGGGCCGCGGCAGACGCAGCTCGATCCGCAGCGGGTTGCGCTCGCCGGGCAGCTGCACCAGGCCGGCCGTCGCACCGCCCAGGGCGATCTGGATCGTCTCGGCGATCTCGGCCACCGAGACGCCGTTGAGGGCGGCCTTCTCCTTGTCCGTGACGAAGATGAGTTTCCGCTGATCGGCTTCGACCGTGTCGTCCACGTCGACGACGGCGGGCTCGGCCGCCATGCGGGCGCGGACCACCTTGGCCGCGGCGATCAGGTCGTCGTACGAGTGATCCGGTCGGCCGAACACCTCCGCCGTCAGCGTCGCGATCACGGGCGGGCCCGGTGGCGTCTCGACCACGGACAGCGTCGCGCCGTGACGACGCGCGATCGTCGTCAGGTCATCGCGGAGGCGCAGGCCGATCGCATGGCTCTGCTGCGTGCGGCTCTTCTTGTCAGCGAAGTTGACGCGTATCTCGGCGACGTTGTCACCGTGCCGGAGGTAGTAGTGCCTGACCAGGCCATTGAAATCCATCGGCGACGCGATCCCGACGTACGACGTGAAATCGGACACCTCCGGCACGCCGGCCAGATACCGCCCAAACGCGCGGACGCCCGCGTCGCTCCGCTCCAACGTCGTGCCCTCGTCGAAGTCGAGCACGAGCAGCAGCTCGTTCTTGTTGTCGAACGGCAGCATCTTGAGCGGTACCGACCGCGTCGCGGCCAGCGCCATCGCGCCGACAGTCAGGGCGCCCATGACCGCCAGGAACGCCCACGCCGCCTTGCGCGAGTGCAACATCGGCGCCATCAGCGGATAGAACAGCCGGTAGAGCGGCGAGCGCTTGACGGCCTGCAGGTCGTCGAGCTCCTCATGTTCCCCCGCGGGACCGTCCGTCCCCCGCCCGTACCGATGTCGCAAGACGTGATACGCCATCCACGGCGTGATCGTGAACGCCACCACCATCGACATGAGCATCGCCACCGGCACGTTCAGCGCCATCGGCCGCATGTACGGGCCCATCATGCCCGTGATGAAGAACATCGGGAGGAACGAGACGATGACGGCCAGCGTCGCGGTGATCAGCGGGGGGCGGATCTCGGCGACGGCCTCCAGGACGATCTGCCGCGTCGCCTTGCGCCGCAGCGCGAAGTGCCGCGAGATGTTCTCTACGTCGACGATCGGGTCGTCCACCAGCAACCCCAGCGACAGGATCAGCGCGAACAGCGTCACGCGGTTGATCGTGTAGCCGAACAGCAGGTTGACCGTCAGCGTCAGTCCGAACACGACGGGCACGGCCACGGCGACGATCAGCGATTCGCGCCAGCCCAGCCCAAGCGTCAGCAGCGCGATCACGATGAAGACCGCCACGCCGAGCGCCTCGACCAGCT
>CAYOGX010000200.1:0-7309 GCA_964403235.1 uncultured Planctomycetales bacterium
CCAAGATCCGCCACCTTCTCAGTCAGGACATCCACTGGACAGATCTGCTCAGATTGGCCGACGCACACAAGATGATGCCCCTGCTTCACTGGCACCTCAAGGACATTCCGACGGAGGCCATTCCGTCCCAAGTCCTGGAGAGACTCGCGACCCGTTTCTCCGATAATGAGCGGCGAAATCTGGGGATGCTCGAGGAACTCACTAGAGTCGTAGGCCTGCTCACGACGCATGGATGTCCTGCTGTCCCGTTCAAGGGTCCAGAAATGGGCGTTTCTGTCTACGGAAATCCTGCGCTCCGGGAGTTCAGGGACCTCGACATTCTGGTAAACGAACGGGACTTCCTCAAAGCGGCTGACGTACTCCTGTCCAGCGGGTACGACACGCAAAGGAATCTCACGAGAGATGAGCTGCGGGCGTGCGTCCAGATGCACGGGGGGTATCACTTCCACAGCCGCGATAACGGCATCGTTGTGGATATTCACTCAAGGTTGGATTACCTGGGTATCGAGTTCCCCCTGTTCGGCTACCAACATCCCCGCTTCTCTCTGACACTTGAGCAGCTCGGTGAGCCCTCAGAGTGCGTATCACCTTGTGATGGAATCCTACCCGTTTTTCCACCGGGGGAACTGCTCCAGGTTCTGTGCGTCCATTCCTGTAAGCACAAGTGGGATCGTCTGAATGAGATCTGTGACGTCTCTGAGCTGCTCCGGTCCCAGAGCAGAATCGACTGGGAACACGTCTTGGAGCGAGCGAGAACGCGAGGTGTGGAGCGAATGTTGTTGGTGGGGCTTTACCTGGCACGTGATCTCCTTGGAACTCGGCTTCATGAGGACGTCCTGGCGAGAATAGGCACTGACCGAAAGGTGAAGTCCCTTGTCGCAGGTAGGGGCAAGGGGTTGTTCGAACGGGATAACAGTCTGCCGTGCGTCCTGGCCCAGACCACCTTCCACCCCATGATCCAGCAAACGATGTACCGGCGGTTCCGCGTTTGGCTTCGGGTACTGCGCTTAATGGCACTTCCCAACCAACGGGACCGAGAGTCGCTTGCGTTGCCAACCAGCATGACTTTCGCGTACTACGTTATTCGACCGTGCCGCTTACTCAGGAAGTACGTCTTGCGGAGACGATGAGTCCGATGAAGGAAGCGAAGGGGCATCGTGCCAAGCAACCTGCGAAGGGAGGATGGCCTGCTCCCCGGAACTTGATCTAGTTGCTATGAAAGTCGCTACTGCCCAGGAACTGTGCATGAACAATATGAGTTGCGGCTCCGTCTGGAGCCAATTGCGTAGATGATTACTCAGTGCGAGAGATTCGGCCTACCGTGGTGGCGTCGACCGCGGGTGGTGGTCGCGCTGTTGTTGGCCGTCGCCGCTGCCGTGTTGGCGCGTCGTTCTGGCGGGCCGATCGCAGCGGGAAACGACTACGAGCGCTATCACCGCAAGGTGTTTCGCGTCGCCAGAGTCGTCGACGGCGACACGGTGGACCTGGCCGTCGAGGACGGGCGGCGGCTACACACGCGGGTGAGATTGTGGGGCGTGGACACACCGGAGGTGGCCGCCAGCGATAAAGGCGAGATGTACTACGGCCCACAGGCCAGCGCGTTCACCAAGGCCGCCCTGACCGGGCGCGAGGTCGAGGTCCTGCTGGTCAAGGGCAAGACGCGGGGCCTGTACGGTCGACTGTTGGCCTATCTCAAGGTACCCGGCGAGCAGGTGACGTTTAACGAACGTCTCGTAGAGACGGGACACGCGTACGCGGACTGGCGAGTCGACCATCCCTACAAGGAGCGGTTCCGGAACGTGGAGCGCCGTGCGATGCGAGCCGGACAAGGCCTATGGGCAGCCGTTCGGCCCGATCAGATGCCACCGTGGCGACGGCGAGCGGCGCAGCCGCCCCGGGCAAGTCCCATCCCCTCGGCACCCAAGGACGGGCGCGCGCCAACGACCCCGTTCACGCGGCTAGCGTCGCTTTCGGTTGACGAGCCCCACTGAGCGTGAATCGACGCCGCGACAGCACGGCGGGCTCGACCTACCAGCCGCCCTCGAAGAACTTGCCGAACGTGCGGAACATGATGACCAGGTCAAGTTCGAGGGACATGTGCTTGACGTAGTACAGATCGAGCTGGAGCTTCTTTCGTGCGTCCTCGACGCTGGCGCCGTATCGGAAATTGATCTGGGCCCACCCGGTCAGGCCGGGCTTGATCAGGAGGCGTTCGCTGTAGAAGGGGATCTCGCGGGTGAGCCGCTCGACGAACTCGGGTCGTTCCGGCCTGGGTCCGACCAGGGCCATGTGTCCGAGCAGGACGTTCCACAGTTGGGGCAACTCGTCGAGCCGACTGCGGCGGAGGAACTGGCCGATGCGGTTCACGCGTGGATCATTTTCGACCGCCCAGGCGGGCGAGCCGGCGGGCTCCGAATCCGGCGGCATGGTGCGGAACTTGTACAGCGTGAAGATCTTGCCGTTTTGACCTGCCCGCCGTTGCGAGTAGAAGACCGGGCCGCGGCTGTCGAGCTTGACGAGCAGGGCGATCAGCGGCCAGAGGGGCAGCGAGAAGATCAGTCCGACGACAGCGGTGGCGACGTCGGCCAATCGCTTGAGCGCGGCGGTCTCTTCGCGGTGGCTGTGCAGGTCGGCGAAGAGGAACCAGTCATGTCCGATGTGCTCGACGGGTACTTCCCCGAAGCTCTTCTCGCAGAAGGTGACCTCGTTGGTCACGCGGCAGCCGAGCCGCAGGCAGGCGAGGGCGGCCTTGGCGACGGCCGGGTCCTCGGCCAGTTCGCTGGACAAGACCACCTCGTGGACGTCGTTTTGCAGGCAGATCTCCTCGATCTGGTCGATGGTGCCTAGGATCGGGTATCCCTGGCGGATGCGTCCGACCAGGTCGGGGTCGCCGTTGACGAAGCCGACGATGCGATAGTTGCGCATCAGCCGGCTCTTGAGGGCGTTGACGGCTAACTGTCGGGCCCGGCCCGTCCCGATGATCAACAGGCCTCGCGGATAGTTCCGCAGGGACCAGTAGGCGAGCAGACGGACAGCCGGCCCGAGAATCAGGAACGTGGCGACCCCCCCCGCCGCCACGCGCCTGCTCAGGCCGGCGTACATGAATACGTGGATCACCACGTAGGTGAGACCCGTCGCCAGGGCGATGGACATCAGGCTCCGCGCGGCGATGCGGGATCGGTGAAGGAGCGTCTCCCGCTCATACCACCCGAAGATCATGCCGCTGATGATCAGGGCGCCGCCGAAGACGGCCTCGGTCGCGAGGGGATAAGGGACACTGGCCCAGGGCCACCACGGCAAGAACCGCACGCCCAGCCAGATCCCTCCCCACAGACACAACAGGTCGAGGATGATCCACGCCAGTTGCGGCATGGACCACAGCAGCCTGCCGACGAGCGCCCACAGGCTGCGGTGTCCGGATCGGACCGCCTCGACCCCCCGCGCGGCGGCTTCGGTCAGCGGGCTCGCGCTTGGGATGCCCGCCGGTTCAGCTATCGCCCATCCCTCTGCACTCACGGCGTTCCTCAGATATTGGTGGCGCTGCATGAATCGGCACGATGATCGGACCGCATAAGCTTGCGACCGAAAACCGCACGTGGGTGGGTCGTCGGTGGTCCCCGGTTGCCCGGATGGGGGGGCGATGCGTCGGCCCGGGCCGGGCCGTTATGGGACGCTCAAAGCCCCTGCCGACCTCGACAGGGCCCCTTTTCCATGTCCGATCCACACCATCGGGCCCGACCGCAACTTTCTAGGAACCACCGTCGGCCAACAGACCGATAAGAGCAGTGCACGATTCGCCGTCGCGATACGCGGATGAGAGTCATGATCGATACCGATAACGCTTGTGGGCGCTTCTACCGAGCCGTGCCTGGGTTGACCATCGTCCTGTTCATCGTGGGCACCGTGGGCTGCAAGTCACATCCCATACCAACGCAGGTCCGGCAAATTCAGATGGAGATGCTGACGTCGAACGTTCCCTCGCCCGGGCCCAACAGTTACTCCATCTACCAGATGAAGGACACGGTCGGACGGTTCCCTTGCGGGCTATCGGTGATGCGCATCACCGGTTCGCTGCCCGATGATCCCGACCAACCCGCCGAGGACGCCGGCAAGCGCCTCCTGCTCGATCTGCTGCCCGAGATCAAGGCCGTTCCGTGGACCGAGCTGTTCGACAACCTCCCGGCCATCACGACGGTCAAGGTCATGGGTCGGCCGGCCCTCGTCTTCGAGCAGGTGACCTTGGACGAACTGATCGAGGCCGGGCGCAGGCAACACACTGAACTGCTGTTGATCTACGGTCAACACGATCTGGACGACGGATTGGTCAGGATCGTCGGCGCGATCTATGAGACGGCGACCGGCAAGCTTCTGGCCACCGTGGAGGCGAAGGTCACACCGGTGCTAGGCCTGCCCGCGCCGTCGGATCGGGTCGAGCAGGACAGGCGGCACGAGGATCCGGAGTGCCTGACGGCCAAGGAATTCCAGAAGCTCGTGCTCTACTGCATCTTCGAGCTGTCCCAGTTGGATACGCCCTCAACCACGACCCAACCCAATCCGTGGGATCGGCCTGAAGTCAGGCCTATGCTGAGCCCGTGGACCGGAGAGGGCGTGCTCCGCTTGCGATAGGGTCGCCGTGACTGCCACCAAGCCCGAGCGTCGGCTTGCCCCGAAGCGGCCCGCGCGGTCGCGCCGAGCGATCTCCCGGCGGCGCTCTGTTCCTCAACCGTGCTCGATCTCCGACGATCGCCTCATCGACCGGCTGCACCACAGCCTGCCGGAGTTCTTTCTGGTTGGCTATCTGTGTTTCCTGGTCTATGCCAGCCTGTTGCCCTTCGGCTCGGACGCCGCCGACCAAGGCCTGAGGATCCTTCCCGACTGGTCCGGCATGACGACCAGGTCCGCGGGCTTGAAGGACATCCTGCCCAACATCCTGCTCTACGTTCCGTTGGGCGCGGGGGTCTACGTCGCCGCGCGGCGGCGCGGGTTCGGGCGCACCCTGGCCGTCCTCGGCAGCGTCGCCGTCGGCACCGGCACCAGCGCCATCCTCGAGCTGTTGCAGCAACTGATGCCGCTTCGGATCTCCTCATGGGTGGACCTGGCCAGCAACGCAGCCGGCGGGCTCGTCGGCGCCCTGCTCGGTCGCACCTGCCGGACGCTCGTCAACGGCATGTTCACCAGCGGGCGATTCGAGCTGAGGCACAAGCCCTTCTCGACCACGGCCCGCGCCTACATCGTCGTGCTGATCCTGGCCGGCGTCATTCCGCTGGATTTCACGTACGACATGCCCCGTCTCGGTCGGGCGGTCAAAAACGCCAGGCTCGTGCCCTTCAGCCAACTGACCGCGTGGCAGGTCCAGAACCGGCAAGCCGAATTGTCCTACCGCCTGCCAGGCCACGTCATGCTGCGGCGGATCGAGGTGGACTTCTGGCTGGACATGGCGGCTGAGGCGGCGGCGTTTGGCCTGGCGGGGATCTTGATCACGCTGAGTCTTCGCCGGGAGCATCATGCCCACAGGTTCGCGGCCTGGGTCTACGCGGGGCTCGGTTCGACGCTGCTGGCCTTCTGGCTCTCGGGCTCGCAGTTTTTCATCATGTCCCGCGGTTTCGACGCCAGCGCCATCGTCGTGCGTGCGCTGGCGGCCACCTTGTGCGCCTGGGTGACGGCACGGTGCGTCGGCCGCCGATCGCACGACCGCGATTCTCTGTCGGCCGAGCCCGATGGGCTTCCCAGCCTACCAGGCATCAGTCCACGGGTGGCGCAGGTGTTGCTCGCCGCTTTTGTGCTCTACGTCTTCTGCCGGGGCTTCTCGCCGTTTCTTGTCGTGCGGGACAAGCCGGTCAGTGAACAGGGATGGGGTGTGGTCAACCTGATCCCGTTGAGCGGGTACTTCTTCAGCCGCGTCTCCACTGCGGCCGACGACATCTTCCACAAGGTACTTCGATACGCGGTGTTCGGCGGGTTGGCGGCGCTCGCCGTCGGCGTTGCGCGCCGCGGCTCTTATCACTGGCGGGCGTTGCGGATCGCGGTGTGCGCGGCCCTGATCTCGACGACGATCGAGCTGGCACAAACCGTCCTGCCCACGCGCTTCTGCGACTTGACGCACGTGCTGCTGGCCGCGTTCGGCGGCTACGCGGGCGCGATCGCCGCTCGTTGGCTCCACGACTACTACCACGCCGCCCGCAGCGGCCGACTCGACCAGCGCAAACCCGCGCCGGCACCGGTCCCCGACCGGACCCCGGAGAGGGTCGTGTTCGACGCACCGATCCCCCCACCAGACGACGCGGCACCCAAGGAAGGTCCCGCCGAACAGCAGCCTTCACAACCCGCCCGACAGGGCACCGACGGACCCACCTTGAACGTCGACGTCCCACCACCAGACGAGGCCGCACCGAAGGAACCACCCGACCAACCAACCCCCACGCCGCCCACCCAGCAGGACGGCAGCGCATGATGCGTGTCCCTCGCCGTCTCATGTGGGAGCGTTTGCGCCGCCACGTGCCGTGGCCATCGGATGTCGCGTGATCTGTTGGCGGTTCCTCGAAAAGACGTTTTGCCAGACGGGCCTATGCCTTTCGTGATCGCCACTATTACTTGGCCGCCTTCGGCTTCGGGCCGTAGACGTTGTTGAAGACGTTCGTCTTGGCTGAGGCGCGCACCGCGTTGGCGGGCTCCGTATGCTTGACGAACCAGTTGTGGCGCACGTCACACTTCTCCTGGGGTACGCCACGGATCACCACAGGCGTCTGCGGGGCGCGGAACGTGTTGTTGTAGATCTCGATTGAGGTGCCCGCGATATCCGTTCCGTCCTTCCGGTCCCGTCCACCGTGCATGTCGAAGCAGTGACTGAGCGACGTGCCCAGCTCCACGTTATGCCTCGCCACGTACGTGCAACCGGGCCGGCCCGTGCCCGCGATCGAGTGGCGGTTCCAATCGAACAGGTTGTACTCGATCAACGACGACGCCGTGTTGTGCGAGACGCCGTAGCCGAGACCGTTGTACTGGCAGTGGTGAATGACGTTGTGGTGAATGTGATGCCCCTTGCCTCTCCTCAGGCAGACGGCGGCGTGGCCGAAACCGGAGAGGTCGCAGTTGTCAACCTCCAGACCGTCATGCTCGGTCGAAATGCCGTCTTGGGTCGGGAACTTGTAGTAATACGCGTGTCCTCCGCCGCCAGGGCCGAACGCCCGGCGATGATGGTCGAGGTACCGCTTTGGGTTGGGTCCGCGGATTCGCAGACCGGTGACGCGGACGTCTGGCCCCATGGCACGAATCATGACCCGCGTCTTGAGGACATCACTCGTGAGCAGGG
>CAYOGX010000201.1:0-7239 GCA_964403235.1 uncultured Planctomycetales bacterium
TCGCATTGGTGTTGTCGAAATAATGCCCTCAAACTATAGCAATTTACTTTCCAAAATATCCAAAGAAAAATGGAATCACGTCAGAACAGCGCAAATTAAGGACAAGGCAGAAATAGTAAAGACCATTAAAATTCTGTTCGGTACTTAGGCGCGTTCACTCCAGCATTTCTCTCGTCATGTTTGGTTGGCTAAAGACGTTCGTGCCGTGCGCTATCTGGTCGGCCAGCGCGGCTGCGGGTTGATCGCGGAGGACCGATCGGTGCACGTAGCCCCAGTGGCAGAGCCGCAGCGCCTGCTTGGAGGGCAGCTTCGCGTCCCAGACCTCGATGGCGATGGACGCCGACAGCTCCCGCGGCTGGACGTCCAACGCCCGCAGCCGCACCTGCCCCGTCCACGTGCCGGGCGTCAGGCGCGACGTATCGATGCTGAACCATAGTTGACGCGCGCCCCAGGCCGGCACCACGACCGTCCGGCCCTGGTTGAGTGAGGGCAGGGCATCGCCGGACAGGTCGAGCGTTAACGTCGGCACGTCGACCACTTCGCGAACGGCGACCACGTCCCCGGCGGGAATGGACGTCTTGTCTTTCGTCTTGGTGATGGGCGGCAGCTCGACGCGGAGCGTCATCGAGCGACCATTGGCGTTGAACACGTTCAGGGCCGCGGCCTCCACCTCGCCGTAGAAGGCCTCGACGACCATGTTCGGCGACGAGATCCTGCCCTCGGCCGCCTCGTCCACGCCGCCGAACGGCGCCCAGGGGTTGGCGGCACACGCGAGCAGGCCGGTCTGCGAGCTCGTCGACACCACGTGTTCCGCCACGGCGAGCAGACGTGCGGTCACCGTGCGCAGGTCGGCGAACTCATCGCACAGCCGCCGTCGTTCCAGGCCCGACAGCGTGACGGCCACCTGCACCCGATCGCGATACCCGGGCATCCTATCGCGCAGGAAATGGACACGCTCCTTCAGGCCGCTCGCGTCGGGCAGACGACCCAGCAGCTCGGTCAGCCGCGACAGCGCCTCGTCCACCTCCGCCAGCTCGCGGATGAAGGGGGCCACGTACTCGACGTGCCTGCGGCGGAGCACGACCGTCTCGCCGTCCTTGACGATGCAGGCGAACGTCAAGGTGACCGCTCGTCGGCCTGTGAGCGTGTACGACAATCGGCACGGGATCGTCTGGTCGGGCGAGGACACAGCGGTTTTCGACAGCGTCTTGCCGTCGCCCGTGACCGTCAGCGACACGTTCAAACGCTTCCGCTCGGGGTTGGCGACGCGGACCGTGAAGGTGTTGGTCCCAACGTGGCATCGGCCGAAGTCCGTCTTAGCCAACGTCAATGATGACTTGGCCGATGCGGGCGTTGCCGCGGCCGTCCGCGCCGAGGTGTAGCGGTACTCGGGCCACAGGACGACGGGCGACGCCTTTCCCGCCTGCCACTGAAACGCCAGAACGTCCCCGCCGGTCGTGGGACAGATCACCTGCAACCGACCGTCGCCGGGCAGGTCGACCACCGCGGGCGTGGCATTGGTGTCGCCGCTCAGCGTGATGCGTTCCTTTAGCTTGCTCTTGGCGTCGAAGACGTACATCGCCCCGTCGTAGCCGCCGACGACGATCTCAACGTGGCCATCCGCGTCGACGTCGGCGATGGCGGGTGAGCGCCTGGCCCGTTCCTTGACGCTGGCGGTCCATCGGAGCTTGCCCGCACCGGACACGCAGGCCACCTGACCATTCAGGTCAACCGCGTACACCTCGACCTGCCCGTCGCGGTCCGCATCCGCCACCGAGATGGCCGCGTCGATGTCCCGGCTCATGGCGTGCTGCCACAGGACCTTGCCTTTGGCGTCCACGGCCGTCAGCGTCGCGCCGACGCCGGTGAGGATCTCGGGGGTCCCGTCGCCGTCGAGATCCCAGATCACCGGGCTGGTCGCCGCCGGCCCCTTCGGGTCGAGCCGCCACAGCTCCTTGCCGTCGTGCGAGACGCACACCAGCGGGCAGCGGTCGCTGCCCATGAGGATCTCGCAGCACCCATCGCCGTCGAGATCGCCGACGGCGGGCGACGTCCGCCACCCGCCCGGCTCGGCGAGCGTCCACAGCGGCGCGCCCTGGCCGTTCAGACAGACGAGCGTTTCGGCCGAGTCCGCGGTGACGATCTCCGTCTTGCCGTCCTGGTTCACATCGGCGGCTACGACGGACGTCGCCGCCCAGCTCAGCTTCCCGGGAAGGTCGAATGTCCAGATCGGGCTGCCCGTGCCGCCGTCGAGACACAGCAGCCGCCCTGAATTGCTCAACACCAGGACCTCCGGCGTCGTGTCGCCCGCGACGTCTCCCAGCGAGGGCGGGACGCTGATCGGCTGGTTGACGTCCCAACGCCATTTCTCGAAACCATCGGGTCCCAGCGCGATCACGCTGCCTGCGGTCGTGGTCACGACGATGTCGCACACGCCGTCGCCGTCGATATCACCCACCGCGGGCGAGGCGTCGACGTGGCCCGCGGGCGCATGGAACGTCCAAAGGACCTCGTTGCCATAGGCACCGAAGGCAAAGACCAGCGAAACAAAGCCGGCGGCAACGGGAATGCGGTGACCGGCCCCTGCACGGGGCAGCGCAACAGGTCGCATAACAGCCTCCTCAGGTATCCGCCAGGGCCGAACCATGCGCGACGCCAGCGTCGCGTAGGGCCGGCTGTGCCGGCCGGTTCCTTATCATGATCACGGCGCAACGCAAGCGCACCCACACGTGCGGGCGCGGATCGCTCGGACAGACATCAGTGTAGCGGCGCGGGGACCGCCAGTCGCAGCCAGTCCTCGGTCAGCGCCGCCAACGGGGCCGGAATCGGGCCGCGCCAGTCTTGCAGCACGCCGTGCATCTCGCCTCGCGCGTCACGCCAAAGCGCGACGTCGATTCGTTCGGGCAGGTCGATCTCGAGCCCGGCCACCTGGAATCGCTTCAGACCGCCCGCCGCGAGCGCGTCGACCCGGCCGTCATCCCGAAGGCGAACGCCGACGACGCCGACCGCGTCGACCGTCACCGCGTGTCCGTTGACGTCGAACGTCGTTTGGATCGTGTCGCCGGAGACCTTCGTCGCGCCCGAGACGACGATGTGTGTCCCGTCGATCAGTCGACACCGGCCCTTGGCAGGCGGAGCGCTGCTGGTCCGCCCGAAGCGTGACATCCGCCTGCTCGCCGGCGTCTGCGGTGCGACGCCGAGCGCTCGCAGTTGCGCAACCACCCGCGCGACGGCGGACGCGGCGTCCGGGAGCACTGCCATCCGGTCCGGCAGCGCGCCGTTGGCGTCGAACGGTTTGGCCTCGAAACCGCGCGTCCAGGCCCCCACGCGGTACAACGCCGACTTGCCACGCGCCGCCTTGCGGAACAAGACCGCGGCCTCGGCTCGCTCAAACTCGGGATGATACAGCACGACGGCACGATACCGCTGCGGCCCGTATTTCACGTACCCGTCGTCGTTCACCCTCAGGGTCTTGCCGCCGATCTCGCTCGTCGGGATCAGGTCGGCCGGATACCCCGCCCGCCACAGGCCGTCCGCTACCCCCATGCCGACGTCGTCATACGCCGGCCCAGCCCAGTTCATCGCGCACGCGTGCCCGAACACCACCGCCACCGGACAGTCCAGCGGGCTCTTCGAGATGAAATTCAACAGCCGGATCCGGCAGTCGCCGCGCATGATCCCACCGCGTAGCAGCACCTTGTAGCGCTCGTAGCGCGGTGGGTTGCCCTTCATCGGATAGACGGGGTGAAAGTCGATCCGCCCGCCGCCCAGGGCGTGCGACCAGATCCCCCGTTCGTAGTCGGCCACCTGGGTCGAGTAGTACATGTTGTACCAGACCGCGCTGCCCCATTTCTTGGCCAGCGACGTCCGCACGCAATAGGGCGTGACCTCGTCCGTCTGGGCGATGTCCCGCGTCGCGATCCACCAGTCCAGCCCGTTCTTCTTGAACTCCCGCGTGCCCGGGTACGGGTACCACGTCGGGTGCGTGGCCACGACGGCCGACGGCCCGAAGACGGCCTTAGTCGTGCGGTAGAAGTGGTCCTCGATGGCGCCGTTCCGCGCCGTCGACATCGCCATGAAGTGATTGATGGCCGCCTGACGCTCGCGCTCGCGCCCGCGCTCCGCGAACGTCATCAGCAGGCAGTCGCGCAGCAAGTCCCGTCCGGCCGTCCGCTTGGCATACGCTTTTGCGCGGAACCTCGAATACCAGTAGTCGTTCTTGGCCGGGCACCCGTCGTAGCAAGGCGGGAATCCCCACTCGTCCTTGCACACGCCGGCCAGCTCGGCGTCGGCGTATCGCTCGATGATGCGTCGTTGGAAGTCGTCCAGGTGCGGCGCGAAGACGGCCGGCGTGAAGTGCGTGAAGCAGGCCATCACGCACGCCTTCTGGCCCTTGGTCTCCGCAGCGCATGCGATGGAGACGACGACCTCCTTCGCACTCGCGCTCGTGACCGTGCAGCGCGTCTTGGTGATGTCCCGGACCGTCTGGGGTTCGATGCCCTCTGGTCCGCGAGCGTACGCGTAGACGCGGACCAGTCGGCCCGCCAACGGGATGTAGTGGGTCGTCCGAAACGTGTAGTGGTCGCTCAGGTCCTGGCTCGGGATCCGCAACACGACCTCGCCCGAGCCCTTCAACGTTGCCTCTCGAAGCCGCAGCATCTCCTGTAGCTCATCGGGGTAGGCCTTGCGAAACGCGCTTCGCGCCAGACGGACGTCGAGGTCCATCGCGATCTTGATCCCGCGCTTGCGCGCGTACGCGGCCGCCCGCTTGATCTGCGCGTGAACGTCCTCGTCGGTCACTTCTCTCTTGGGGACGCGCAGGCTCGTCGCCAGCAGATTCGCGCCCGAGTGCTCGGCCATCAGGTCGATATACGGCTTGTACCCGTCCGGCTCGAACTCGTTCTCATGCCAGAACGACGCCACGATCACCGGCGGCACACCGTCGGGCAGTCGTATCGAAGGGCGCGGCTCAGCTGCGGCCGCTCCCCGGGCCAACGCAAGGAGCACCATCGCCGTCGCGCCCATGTTTACGAGCATCAGACGCATCTTGGATCCCCTGTTTCGTCCTTCCTACGTCTCACTTCCGACCTCGCCCTTTCCGTCATGTGCAGGGCGGGTGTCCCGCAACAGTTTGCCCAGGCGTTCTCGTTCCTGTTGCATCCGCATCCAGTGCGTGCCGTTCCAGAATGTCTTGCCGCAGGACTGGCAGCGGTAGAACTCGTCGGCCCAGACCAGGCTGCGGGCCGGCACGACGTGTTGCACCTCGTCTCGCCGGACGGGCGACAGCGTCCCGTTGCAGGCGGTGCACCGCGGCGGGCCGACCTCCAAACCCATCGCCAGCACCACCCATTCGAGCTGCCGCCGCAGCTTCAGCCCGCGCGGCAGCCGCAGCGCCCGGACCTCGCCCGACGTAATCACCCGCCGTTCGAACAGCCGCCCATCAGCCGAGATCAGCACGCGCCCCTCGCGCCGTGCATGTTCGACGAGCTCGGCGTCGTCGATGTCGGCAAGGTAGGTCGCGTCGTACCCGATCGTCCGCAGCCACCGCGCCAACCCCCCACACATCGCATCGCAAGCGAAACGCGGTTCGTTCGGCACTGGCATGTGCCCAAGTATACCCCTTTCGGAGTGCGGCGGCTTGACGCCGCTTTCTCAACCCGGGACGGTGCTTGCCTCAGAAGTCATCCTGAACCGTCAGTCTGTTCGTCTTGAACGAGCACACAATCTTGCGAAACGGCAGTTCGGCTGTTTGTTCAAACCAGCGTGCCGAACACCATGGATAGTGCGATGCCGTAGAGACCACGCCGTGACGCTCGGGGTTGTAGTGCACGTACTTCAGTCTGGCCAGGTAGGAACGCTGGTGGGTGAGCTGAGTGTCCCAGTACTGAAACCAGACACGCCTCCCGGGAGTGTGGTCCGTCTGGTTGATTGCTTTGGCAGTAAGCGTATGCAGCTTCGAAACGAGTCGCCTCAAAGAGCGAGGGTCCTCAGGTGAATGCGCGACGAGGTGGTAGTGGTTAGAGAAAACCGCCCACGCTTCAGGCTGCCATTCATACTCTCGCGCGACGCCGAGAAGAGTATCATGCAAGAGACGCAGTTTGCCGTCCGTATCGAAGAACATCCGCTTGTGATACGTCCCCGCAGTGACCATGTACGTGCCTTTCTCATCAATGCGATGCGCAGGCGCGTGGGGCCAATCGGGCATGGGGACGATCCACCCAAGTGAGTGTTTGCTCGAGGTGCTTGGACAGGACGCAGCGCAGCTCGTCTCGACGGACCGACTATCGTGTCAGTGAGAAGACCGGAGGACCCGTCCTGCCCACCAACTATTGCCGTCCGACCGTATTGCACTCGAATGGAGAAGGCGGCGTCAAGCCGCCGCACTCCATAGCTACCCCTTCGTCCCGGTCAGCAGCAGGCCTTGGACGAAGTAGCGCTGCGCGAGCAGGAAGAGGATCGCTAGTGGTAGCAGCGAGACGAGACTGGCGGCCATCAGGAGGTTGGCCCAGCTCCCGCCGATGTTCTGGAACATCCGCAGGCCTAGCGAGATCGGGTACTTCTCGAAGTCGGACAGGTAGATCAGCGGCTGCATGAACTCCTGCCAGTGGTGGATGAAGCTCAGCACCGCGACCGTCGCGACGGCCGGCTTGGCCAGCGGCAGCATGAGCTGCCAGTAGATCTGCCATCGGCTGGCGCCGTCGATGAGGGCGGCCTCCTCGAGCTCACGCGGGATGGCCTTGAAGAACTGCCGGAACAGAAACACGAAAAACGCCCCGCCGCCCAACCACCCCGGCACGATCAGCGGCTTGTACGTGTTGACCCAGCCCAGCCCCTTGTAGATCAGGAAGTGAGGGATCAGCAGCACCTGGCCGGGCAGCATCATGGTGGCCAGCAGCACGATGAACCAGAAGTCGCGACCTCGCCATCGCAGGCGGGCAAAGCTGTAGCCCACCATCGAGCTGCTGATAACCGTGCCGGCCACCGCGGCCAGTGTGATCACGCACGTGTTGAGAATGAACCGGCCGAACGGCAGCTTGCTCAGCGCCTCGGGGTAGTTGCCCCACAGCGCCTGATCGGGCAGGAACTGCGGCGGGAAGGTGTACACTTTGTCGAGCGGCTTGAGCGACGCGCAGAACGCCCATATCAGCGGCAGCAGAAAGGTGACGCCGATGCCGATCAGAATAATCCACATCAGCAGCGACCACAGGCGCTGCTGCCAACTGGCGCGCTCGTACCACT
>CAYOGX010000202.1:0-7226 GCA_964403235.1 uncultured Planctomycetales bacterium
CGTCTATGATCGCTGGGCATTGGTCACCTGGCCGGCCACGACGGTCGCACGGTCCGACCGATCCTACGAAGCCTTTGCCCCACCCGGGTTCGGACTGGCCGAACAGCTCGAATTCGTCGAGCGAAAGCTCGACGAGGCGATCGAGCTGTACCGTCGATGCACGGGCGAAGGGACGCCCGTCTACTGGCAGCTCCGTGCCCAAGTGGCCATCGCGTGTTGCCGCACCAAGCAAGGGCGGTTCGAGGACGCGATCGAGATCTACGAACGGCTGCGCAGCCGCTACGCGATGGTCCTGCGGGCCCTGGACTCACCCTCGCTGTTCGGGGTGAACTTGTCCCTGATCGACGTGCTGACGGCGGCCCACCTCGAGGCCCGGGCCGCCAAGGCAGCCGAAACCCTGTTCGGTCAGATCACCGACGGCAGGGTCCCCTTGCCCGCGCGGGAATACGCCGACCTGCTGATCCACCGACTCGAGAAGTTGACCGCTCGCTCGCCGGACGAGATCCGCCAGGCCGACCGGCAGCTCGCCGACATCGCCGACCGGCAGCACCGCCTGGCCGGCGCGGCCAGCGTGGTTCGAACCTGGATGGAGCCGCGACTGGACCCGCCGTTGGGAACCGAGCAGGCCGCCATGCGCTTCGTGGCCGACACGCTGGGCGCCAGGCCCCGGGCGCTCGCCTATCGGAGGTTTGATAACGAGGGCGGCGAGATCCTCGTCGGGTTATGCATCCACCTGCCCTCATTGTACGAGACCTTCATCGTTCCGACCGTCCAGGCGGCTGCCGAAAACGATCTGACCATCCGTCCGAAGGGGTTGACGACCGTCGGGGCCGAGGTGCCCTGGACGCAAGGCTTGGCGAGCCCCCTTCACGCGTGGCAACTTGAGCCGGCCCGATCGTTCGCCGACCGCGTCGAGCGCGAGGTCCGCCGGCAGACATGGATCTACATCGCCCTGACCGGGCTGGCCGTCGCTGTCCTCATGGTCGCCATGGTCGTCCTTGTGCTCGCCGTCCGGCGTGAGATGGCCCTGACCCGGCTCAAGAACGAATTCGTCGCCAACGTCTCTCACGAGCTCAAGACGCCGCTCGCCCTGATCCGGCTCTTCGGCGAGACCCTGCTCTACGGACGGGCCACCAACGAAGACAAACGCCGCGAATACTACACTGTCATCACACGAGAGAGCGAACGGCTCACCCACCTGATCAACAACATCCTCGACTTCTCCCGGATCGACGCCGGACACAAGCGATACGAGCGTATTCCCTGTGACCTCGGCGACGTGGTCGGCCAGATGTTCGAGACGTATCGCTTCCAGCTCGAGCACCAGGGCTTCCAGTGCCGTCTCGACGTCGAGCCGGACCTGCCAACCGTTTCCGCCGACGCCGACGCGATCGCGCAGGCCGTCTTGAACCTCCTCAACAACGCCGTCAAGTACTCCGGGGATGACAAGGTCGTCCACGTCCGCGTGCGGGCCCGGCGACACAACGGGCGGGCCGGCGTCACCATCGCCATCGCCGACCACGGGGTTGGCATCCCCCCCGTGGAGCGCAGCCGGCTGTTCGAGGGCTTCTACAGGGGCAACGGCGAACTCGTCCGGGCCACCCGGGGCAGCGGGCTGGGTCTGACGCTCGTCCATCACATCGTCACCGGCCACGACGGCGAGATATGGGTTGACAGCACGCCCGGGAAGGGGAGCACGTTCAACATCTTCCTTCCCCGGGCCGACGGCGCCGCACCAAAGGAAGAATCATGCCGCGCATCCTGATCGTTGAGGACGAGGCCGACATGGCCATGGGGCTTCGAGACAACCTCCAGTTCGAGGGGTATGAGGTCGTCACCGCCGTTGACGGGACATCGGGGTTGGCGGCGCTCCGCGCCTCCCGGCCGGACCTGGTCCTGCTCGACATCATGCTGCCCGAGATGGACGGGTTCGAGGTCTGCCGGCAGATCCGCGCGATGGGTCTGACCATGCCCATCCTCATGTTGACCGCGAGAGGACAGGAGATCGACAAGGTCCGCGGGCTCGAGCTCGGCGCCGACGACTACATCACCAAGCCCTTCGGTGTCCGCGAGCTGCTGGCCCGCATCAAGGCCGCGCTGAGGCGATCCCACGGCCTGCAAACCGTCCCGAGAAACGTCCGCATCGGCAAGGCCGACGTCGACCTCACCAAGGGACGCGTCGTCCGGGGAAGGACCTCACACCACCTCGGCCACTACGAGATCGAAATCCTCAAGATGCTGCTCGAGCGCTGCGAGCATCCCGTCTGCCGCAACGAGATGCTCGAGGCCATCTGGGGCATCGAGGCGTTCCCCACCGACCGGACCGTCGACAACCACATCGTCAGCCTCCGACGCAAGATCGAGCCCGACCCCAAACAACCCCAGCACATCCTGACCGTCCAACGCGTGGGGTACAAACTCGTACCGTAGATCGCCGCGTACCGGGTCCGCAGCGCCGGCCCTGGCGATGGGGTGACATGGTCAAGCAAGGCCAAGGAACTGGGGTAGCTTGGCCTTGAGCCCGTCCGCAACCCCACAACAGGGTCGAGGCCCAATCTGGTGGGTCGTCACTTGACCTTCCCACACGAACGGCACGATTTCTCCGTGGGGCCTTGTCAGCCACTGGCGGGTCTGATAGGTGTTGTGGCCGGGTCATGGTGTCTTGAGACCCCATTTTGCGGGCCCGTAGGCATCTAACAGAGTAATCCTGGGCTAGAGCTTCTCGACGCCACACCAGGCGAGCATGCAGCAAGTGCGTGTCCTTAGACCAGAGGTGTGTTCATGATCGTGGGCGTCGTCAAGGAGACGTATCCCGGTGAGCGGCGGGTGGCCCTGATCCCCGCCGCCGTGACGAGCCTGTCCAAAGCGGGCCTTGAGGTCGTCGTCGAGGCCGGGGCCGGGCAGGCGGCCGGGTTCCCCGATGACCAATACCGGGACAAGGACGTCCGCATCAGCCCGGACCGCAGCAACCTGTTCGCCACCGCCGACGTGATATTGCAGATTCGCACGCTCGGCGCGAACCCCGACGCGGGCCAGGCCGACGTCGACCGCCATCGGGCGGGACAGGTCGTCATCGGGTGCGCCGAACCGCTGACCGCCGGCGAGCCGATCCGGACGCTGGCCGAACGGGGCGTCGTCCTGTTCGCCATGGAGCTGATGCCTCGCATCACCCGCGCGCAGAGCATGGACGTGCTCAGCTCGATGGCATCGATCGCGGGCTACCAGGCCGTGCTCCGGGCGGCTGAGCTCCTGCCCAAGATGTTCCCGATGATGATGACGGCCGCCGGCACGATCAAGCCGGCGAGGGTGTTTGTCATCGGGGCGGGCGTGGCGGGGTTGCAGGCGATCGCGACCGCCCATCGCTTGGGCGCAGTGGTTCGGGCCTATGACCTGCGGCCTGCGGTCAAGGAACAGGTCGAGAGCCTGGGCGCCAAGTTCGTTGAGCTGCCGCTGGAGGCCGGCGAGGCCGAGGACAAGGGCGGCTATGCCAAGGCCATGGACGAGGACTTCTACCGCAAACAACGCGAGCTGATGACCCGCGTCCTGGCCGAGTCCGACGTCGTCATCACCACCGCCGCCATCCCGGGAAAGAAGGCACCGACCCTGATCACCAAGTCGATGGTCGAGGCCATGCCGCCCGGATCGATCATCGTCGACCTGGCCGCCGCGACCGGCGGGAACTGCGAGCTGACCAAGCCAGGCCAGGACATCGACGCCCACGGCGTGCGGATCATGGGCCCGACGAACCTGCCGTCGGACACGGCCTACCACGCGAGCCAGATGTACGCCAAGAACGTCACCACGTTCCTGCTGCACCTGGTCAAGGACGGCTCGCTCCAGATCGACCCGGCCGACGAGATCACGGCCGAGACGCTGGTCTGCCGCGACGGGCAGGTCGTGCACCCCCGCGTCCGCGAGGCGCTGGGCCTGCCACCGGCCGACACGCCCGAAGCAGCCCCGGCGTCCCCGGCGGACGAGACCGCCGAGACGTCCGACCCGACTGAAGGGGGCCCAACCTGATGGACCCGACGCTCATCATGCTGTTGACGATCTTCGTCCTGGCGATCTTCGTCGGCTTCGAGATCATCACCAAGGTGCCGCCGACGCTTCACACGCCGCTGATGTCGGGATCGAACGCGATCTCCGGCATCACCCTCGTCGGCGCGGTGCTGTCGGCGGGCACGGACCATCCGACGCTGACGTGGATCTTGGGCTTCTTCGCCGTCACGATGGCGACCATCAACGTCGTCGGCGGTTACCTCGTGACGCACCGCATGCTCAGCATGTTCAAGAAGAAGGATTGACCCCGTGCGAGACGCAGTAATCAACCTGATCTACCTGGCCGCCTCCGTGCTGTTCATCTTTGGGATCAAGGGCCTGACGCACCCGCGGACCGCCGTCCGGGGCAACCTGCTCAGCGCAGTGGGCATGCTGACCGCCGTGGTGGTCACGCTGCTGGCCAAGGACATCGTCGGGCTGCCGGTCGTCATCGCGGGGCTCGTGGTGGGCGCCGCCGTTGGCGCGGTGATGGCGGTGAAGATCCAAATGACCGCGATGCCGCAGCTCGTGGCGGTGTTCAACGGCTTCGGCGGCGGCGCGTCGGTGTGTGTGGCCTGGGCTGCGCTGATCGGCGCGTTGGACCCCAAGATGCAGATGACCGTCGCGACGGCGGCGTCGGGCCTGATCGGCGCGGTCACCTTCTGGGGTAGCATGATCGCCTTCGCCAAGCTCCAGGAGATCAAGCTGTTCAAGAGACCGATGTACTTCTCCGGGCAGTACGCGGTCAATGCGCTGCTGTTTCTGGTCGCCCTGGGCGTCGGGGCATGGGTGGTCGCGCAGCCCGAAAGGGGCACGTCGGTCTACTTCCTGCTGGTCGCCGTCGCCAGCGTGCTGGGCGTCACGGTGACGATCCCCATCGGCGGGGCCGACATGCCGGTGGCCATCGCGCTGCTCAATTCGCTGTCCGGCCTGGCAGCGGCCGCCACGGGTTTCGTTCTCAGCAACAACATGCTGATCATCGCCGGTTCGCTGGTCGGGGCCTCGGGGATCATCCTGACGCTGATCATGTGCAAGGCGATGAACCGGACGCTGTTCAACGTGTTGTCGGGCAAGCTCGGCCCGACCGGGACCACGGCCACCGCAGACGAAGTCTACGCCGGCAAGGTCAAATCGACCTCGGCGGAAGAGGTGGCCCTGCTCATGGACGGCGTCCGGCGCGTGATCATCGTGCCGGGCTACGGCATGGCGGTCTCACAGGCCCAGTACGCCGTTCGCGATCTGTACAACGCCCTCGAGGCCAGGGACGTGGCCGTCGACTTCGCCATCCATCCCGTCGCAGGTCGCATGCCCGGGCACATGAACGTGCTGCTGGCCGAGGTCGATATCCCTTACGACAAGCTCCAGGAAATGGACCTGGCCAATCCCATGTTCGAGCAGACCGACGTGGTCATTGTGCTGGGTGCTAACGACGTGGTGAACCCCGACGCCCGCCAGAACCCCGACAGCCCGATCGCCGGCATGCCGATCCTCGACGTGGACAAGGCCAAGACCGTCGTCATCATCAAGCGAAGCCTCAGCCCCGGCTTCGCGGGGATCCCCAATCCCCTGTTCGCCGCCGACAACACGCTCATGCTATTTGGCGACGGCAAACAGATGATCCAGGAACTCCTGGCGGCTGTGAAGGATCTGTGACCGACCCCTTACGCTCTGGTTCGCTTGCAAGCGCCAACCCGGCATCTGAGAATTAAAGCAACGCAACCCCCACAGAGCCGCGACCATGAGGGAGCGGTCCGGATTCGACCGAAACACGGCAGTGGTGGTGCAGGACCGTCCCATGAAGCGACGTGCAGCATTCACATTGATCGAGCTGCTGGTGGTCGTGGCGATCATCACGCTGCTGCTGTCGGTGCTCTTGCCGGCACTTGGCGACGCGCGGCGGCGCGGCCGCCAGGTGGTCTGCCTGTCCAATCTCAAACAGATCGGCGTGCTGTTCACCTACTACGCCGAGGATCACGCCGGCATGTACCCCGCCGCCAAGGACCCGATCAGCACGACGCCGGACTACTACTGGCTGTGGATGGGCCGCGGGTTCCGCCGAAAGCTCGTGCCCTATCTGAAGGGCGTCAGCGAGGACAAGCCCTACGTCCTGTACTGCCCGTCCGACGCCTCGACCGACTTCGAGAAGACCAGCTACGCCTATTCCATGGCTTTCTACCACAGCCCCGAGCAGATCAACACGCTGTCGGAACCCAACGACGCGTACTTCCCGAACGCCGTGTTGCCGGCCGTCGCCCAGAAGCTCAGTCACGTCCGCTGGCCCGCCCGAAAGATCCTCTCGGGCGAATGGACCAGCAACCACAAAGCCATCAGCCCCGACCCCGGCTGGTGGGGCTGGCAAGGCCAACGGAATTTCCTATTGGCCGACGGCCACGCCCGATCTATCGACGCAAACGACATCCAACCCGCCAACGACGACCGCCCCGACGCCAACCTCACCAAAGACGGCGTCAAGGGCTACGACGTGGGCAGCTGACCACGCACGGCGCTTCGGCTGGTGAGTGAGTAACACCCGTATGATCGGTAAGTTGCATGTGGGAGGGCGAGTACTGAGGACACCTGGGCTCGATAATTACCAGAGTCTGCATGGATGGCGGAGACTATTCTTGATTCATCTGTTGACAGTCTGGGGCCTCTCGACATAGCATTTCGCCCGGTGATGGAGCTCTATGTCTCATTCCTACGAGGCAGTCATTCGACGGTGATGTACTTTGGGCGGGACCGTATTGGATGGTCTTGTAAGATAATACGTCGGCGACATGACCGAATCGGTCAGACCTGACGAGCGGAGGACTTAGCGATGTGTGAGCGACGACGGTTTTTCGCAGGACTAGGGACGATCCTGGTAGTGGTCGCAACAGCTGCCATGGTAGGTTGTCCGCTCCAGCCACCCCCGTTAGACACCGACGGCGACGGGGTTCCCGATGCGACCGACAACTGTCCGAATGTTGCCAACGCCAACCAGACGGATACCGACGGCGACGGGCTGGGAGACGTCTGCGACAACTGCCCGGCGGTGGCCAACGCCAACCAGGCCGATAGCGATGGCGACGGTGTCGGCGATCTTTGCGACAACTGCCCGAACACGCCAAACGCCGACCAAACGGACACGGACGGGGATGGTACGGGCGATGCCTGCGAGACCGTTGATCTGGTGATGAGCGACATGA
>CAYOGX010000203.1:0-7226 GCA_964403235.1 uncultured Planctomycetales bacterium
TTGGAAGTCCACGTCGACGGGTTCTGGGTCGATATCGTCCGCGGTGATCTACTCATCGAGATCCAGACACGCAACTTCTCGAGCGCGAAGCGAAAACTGGCCGCGCTCACGACAGACCATCGGGTCCGGCTGGTCTATCCCATCGCACGGGAGAAGTGGATCATCCGCCTAGCCGAGAACGGGTTGGACCGTCTGGGTCGGCGCAAGTCACCGAAACGGGGCAGCCTGATGCACGTCTTCGAGGAGCTGGTGAGCATCCCAGAGCTGATGGCCCGTCCCAATTTCTCGCTGGAGGTGCTGTTGATTCGAGAGGAGGAGGTCCGGCGTAAACAGCCGGGCGGCCGGTGGCGGCGCAAGGGATGGGGCACCTACGACCGGAAGCTGATCGACGTGGTGGGGCGGGTGGTGCTGGACTCGCCGTCAGACATCTGCGGTCTGCTGCCTGACGGGTTGCCCGACCCGTTTACGAGCCGCGAGCTGGCCGGTGCCCTGGGTGAATCTCGGCGGTTGGCGCAGAAGACGGCCTATTGCCTGCGCAGGATGGGTGCCGCGGAGGTGGCGGGCAAGCGTGGCAATGCGTTGCTCTATACGACCCGGAGGGAGGAGCGTGGCGGAGGGGGGCGGGCGGCGGCGGGCCCCGGTGCTTCGAGAGGTGCCCAGGGAGAGGGGATTTGCTTCGGGGCACATGGGTAGTCAGGGTTTGGGCGAAGAAAACGTCAACATAGTGCAATTTCTATGCCACGGTGCCGAACACAATAAAAAAAAGGCCCGTGAGTCTGGACAGAAGGCCGTCATTGGGTTACGATGCGTCTATGGAGGTGTGGGAAGCGTCGTAGTCTTTCCATACGAACACTACGGCGCGCTTCCGGGGGCGGGAGGCGCGATGCCAGACCGCATCTCGCCATCGAGCGTCTTTGGGGTGCCCGTCCCGCCTTGCGGTCGAGCGTCTGCACTATGTGAGCCGGAAAGGAGAAGCTGAAGGTTCCATAAGACCAACAGGGTAGGTGCTCTAGGTCGATCTGCCGCGCAGCCGACACGTCCGGGGTATGCGGTGTGGCGAGGTAGATTCGTCGGCCCAAGGAGGTGGTAGGTGAAGCTGGGGAACTGGGGAAGCGGGGGTGAGGTAACGGGGGTGTCAAACTGGGCCGCAGGGCGGTGGGGGGCACTCCTCTGCCTGGCTTGGCTTGCCGGCCCGACAGTGGCGGGGATCAGCGAAGACCGGGTTTTGATCCTGGTCAACGGTGCGTCGGCGGACAGCCAGTACGCGGCGAGCTTCTATCGGCAGTGCCATCCAGGAATCCCTTTAGAAAACGTGGTTCTGTTGACCGGGTTGGGGGACATGACCAGTTCGGCTGACGAGATCATCTCGCGCGACGACTTCGAGACCCACATTGCCGAACCGGTGCGGCAGCATCTATTGGATCACGGCCTGGTCGACCACATCTGGGTGATCGTCACGACGGCGGGCATGCCCTATCGAATCGCCGACAGCACCTACCCCGACGTGGTCCAACCCCATGGCGGCAGCTGCCAAACGGTCATGGATCATGCCCACGCTATCGACGCCGCCTCGGTGGAGTCTGAGCTGGCCGTGTTGTGGCAGATCGACCCGTCGCTCGACCCCAATCACCGCGCTCCGCTGGCGGCGCGGCTCGTCAATCCGTATCACGGGTACGTCAGCCCGATGGCGTCGTTCTGTTCGGATCGCGACATCCTTGGTCGCCGGGAGACGTTCAAGTTCGCCGCCCCGCTGTTCGACAACACCCGGGTTTACGAGGGCCAGGAGTTCAGCTTCTACAGGGCCACCGGCGGGCGGCAGTTCTGCGTCAAGGACATGTACCTCGTAGCCAGGCTTGACGGGCCAAGGGGCGAATCGCTGACGCCCCTCTACTTCATCGTGCGGATGCTGGAGATGGCCGCTCGCGTGTCCAATCCGAGCCACCCGGACTTCCACGGGTACGATCCAGCCTGCTCGGTCGTCGTCATCGACGACAAGACGAGCGGGACCGTATCGGACAACAACAGTTGGTACAATGTGGGAACGGCCGTGCAACCGAGCACTTACCCCTATGCGTATCCGACAAGCGCGACCTATCCCACGCCCCCCAATGTCGGGAGCACGAGTCTGTATCGGGACGACTTTCGGTACGCATTTCGTTCGTTGACCGGCAATGCCGATCTACCCGATCCCAACCTCGGCGAGGCTGTTCAGGCCATGGGGCCTGGGATGATCGGTGGGCCGGTGCTCTACGAGCCCAGCGATGCCCTCGTCCACTGGGGGGTGGACCCTAACTTTGGTGTTGGCGGCCTGTGTTCGTTCGGGATCCACCAGCACGGGGTCTCGTCCGAGTACCTACTAACAGGGGGCCCCGGGGGAACGGAGCTGGTCCACCCTGTCTATGGGGCGATCTTCAACTCGACCGAGAGCTTCAATGCCGTCACCTTCTTTGTCGATGCCCCGATCCCCACGTCGGCCAAGCAGGGCTTGATCTGGCAATGGTTCTACATTCAGGGCTCGGGGGCCCTGGGACATGTGTTCGAGCCGATGGCCAGCAGCGTAGCGGACAACGATCTACTGTTCTACAACTACTTCCGCGACGCGGATTTTGACGGCATAGGCGACATGACGTTTGTGGAGGCGGCGTACACCGCGATCCCCTATCTCAGCTGGGCCCCCCTAGTGGTGGGGGACCCCCTGATGCGGATCCACCAGGTGTATGGGTCGGGGCCCGGGTGGTGGGAGGGGAGCATCTGCGGCACGGGGGCAGGGGAGGCCATGGTGGGCACGGTGTTCCTGCTGAGCTTCCTGGGACTCGTGCGGTGGCGAACGCCGTGGCGCGGTCGATCCGTCGGGTGGTGGTTTCGGGATCGCGCCAGGGATTAGGCGACCAAGATAGACTTCGTAATGCGTTAGGCCCTAAATATCGCACAGGCGAAGAAAAATCTGGGAATTTTCCATTGACACGGCTGGCCCAACTTGGGTAAGATGACAGTTGTTACGGAGGGGTTCGGAGCAGTATGGGGAAACTGAAGGAGGAGGCGGTGAGAATGTACCGGAAGGGAACAGGGGAAAAGGGGGCGCACCTTTCTTGCGCGATTCTGTTTCTCGTTGTCACTCCCGCATTCGCTGTCGGCGTTGATCCCAATAATGGTCCGTTCGACATAGGCGACGACATCGTTTTCAACTACGGCGCGAACCAGCAGGTGTTTGACAAGTCCGTTGGCGCCCAGGGATCGCTGATTGATTTCGACAGCGCGTCTGGGGCAGGCCAAATCACGGCCAGTGGGTACGTGAGCAAACAGTACACGTTTGGGATCCGGTGGTCGGTGCCGTTGGTGCAGGACATCAGCAGCTTCTTTGGCGAGTGGCTGGCGACGGGGCAGTTTGGCGGGGACGACTTGACCTGGGAGTTGGTGGACCTGGAGAACAGCGACACCGTGCTCCTGAGCGGCACGATCATGGACTCGTCGACCGATCCGAACTACGACTTCGTGTGGGGTGAGCCCCCCGGGGTTTCGTTCTTGATCTCCTCTGACGGCGGCGGGGAAGGCGGGTTGATCGGCCTGACGATTACGGGCGGGACGCTGGCTTCGCTGTACCCGCCTGAGGCCAAGATGCAGATCCAGTGCAACATCACCCCGGACCCGAACGACTTCGACTACGATCTGTACACATCGGGCTCCGGCTCGGTGACGATCACGGCCGTGCCGGAACCCGGCGCGGCGGTTTTGCTGCTCGGCGGTGCCGTGGTATGGCTCGCCCGGCGGAGACGGTTCTGATAAGTAGGGCTGCATTTCGTTCACGGTTCTCCTTCTTGGGGAAGAAGGGGTAGGACAAGTCAAGCCAGCTATTGGGCCAGGAGGCATTGGGCTCTGAGGGAGAGGAGAGTAGAGACATGATGCGAATAGCGATGAGCGGCGCGGCGGTGGTCTGCCTGCTGGCGGCACCGGCGGTGGGTCAATTTGATCCCAACTATATCCCGGGCTGGGAAGACGACGTCGTCACGTCGATCCAAGTCTCGAACATGACGGGGATCTTCACAACCGACCCCTCAACCGCACCCGGCAGTCTGGGGATGATGGACATCGTGCCCAAGACCGGCGGGCCCGTGGTCACGGTGTACTATCAGGATCCATGCAACGCCCCCTGGACGGTACCGGCCGGCGAGGACGGGATCGTCTATATCCTGCTGAACCTGTTCAAGGACAGGTCGGGCCAGCCGCCGCTGGGGCCGGACCAGGCCAAAGGCGACTTTAACGGCGATGGCCGCGGGGACCCCGACTGGGAGCTTGGGTGGGACAACATCCCGACACCCGGCGGACCGGTGGACGTGACGTTCCTCGAGGGGACGGTCCAGTACTTCCTGGTCGACGAGTACATGAATACGGGCATGTTGTCCGGGAGCGGACAGCTCGTGGCGACCGGCGGGTACTTGGCGGACGAGGCCGGCTGGCCCAAATCAGGAGAAGTCAGCTCGGTCACGTCGTTCATGTTCGACGTCTACGAGCCGGGTCACGAGGGAGACCCGAATTACGCGCTGAACATCAGCGATTTCTCGGAGGCGTTCACGGGCGACGTCTACTTGACGTTCCTGCCGGACGACAGCGGTGTGCCCGAGCCGACGACGATGGCGTTGTTGCTCGGCGGCGGGCTGGCGGCCGTGGCGCTGCGTCGGCGACGGCGCTGACAAGAGAGAGGGATTTACGGGGAAAGAACCCTGAGCGGGCTTGGCACTCTCACCTTGCCCGCGGGGAGGGTTTGAGGCAAGAGGGCTTTGGAGGTAGTCAAGCCTTCAGGAGGAGGAAGACGAGAGCTTCCAATTAGGGAAAGAAGTGGGGCCGGCTTGCTGTTAGCCCATACGGCAAGCCGGCTGCCTTTTTACGCGGACCAGCTCGGAACAGGTCCCGCGAGACCCCGGGTGCTGTTCCCTCGCTGGCGTTTGGGGCTCGGATGAGGGGGGTTGGGCGAAGGCGTTCAGACGCGGTAGTCTTCGGGCCACTTGGCACATCCGACGGGCTTGCCCGCCCACAGACGATCGAAGCAGCCAACGGAGCATTCGTCGCAGTGCTCGATCTGGTCGAGCTGTCCGGCCCGGACCTTTGCGGGCCAGGTCGCATCGACCAGCATGCCGCGCCCGACCGCGACCAGGTCGGCCCGCCCCTTGCGGAGGACCTCAACGGCGTGCTCGACGACGTCCATCCGCCTGACGGCAATGATGGGGACTTGCGGGTAGCGATCCTTGAACGGCGCTGCCAGGTCGCCCGGTCGTCGATCGCTGCCGGGGCTGATGTCGAGGATGTCCAGACCGGCCTCGACCAGCCGATCGGTCAGGGCGAAGCTGTCCTGGACCGTGTAGCTGTCGGTCTCGACGGGGGTGTGCCGGTAGAGCAACAGGCCGTCGCCGAGGGCCTCGCGGCAGGCCTGCGCCACGCGGAGGCTGAACCGACAGCGGTTCTCGACGGACCCGCCGTACTCGTCCGTCCGCCGGTTGGCGGCGGGCGAGAAGAACTGGTTGATCAGGTACCCGTGGGCGCCGTGCGGCTCCACGCCGTCGAAGCCCGCCTGGACACAGACGCGCGTGGCGTGGACGAACCGGTCGACCAACTCGTCGATCTTGTCGCGTGACAGGTCGGCGGGGGCCCAGTTCTCGCCGATCGGTACGGGGAACAACTGGATGGCCGCCTTCGCCCCCCCCGCGTGGATGGCCTCGACGACGGGCCGGATGCGCTCGGGCGTGTACTCGGTGCCGAATCGGTGGACCCGCGTGGCCTCGACGATGACCAGGCCCGGCCCCTCGGCCGCCAGGCGTCGATACCAGCGGACCGCGTCGTCATGGTCCAGATCGCGGTTGCTGACCATCGGCGGGACGACGATCCGGTTGGACAGCGTCCACCCCTTGACGGCGAGAGGCTGAAACAGTAGCTTCGTGTTTAGAGGGGGTTGGCTGTCCACGGCTGGCATTGTCGAGCGGCTCGGCGCGCCGGTCAAGCACCACAAGAAGCGGACTGTCCCGACGGCAGACAGGGACGTTGGCGTCGGCGGCGCCAAGAATTCGTGTAGACAGGTCTTTTTGGCAGCGAACGGGGGTCCAGATCGGTTCCCGCCGCCCGAGGATGGTGGCGCCGGGCTTTTGTGCGACGTGGCTGGCCCATTCATCCGATAAAGGAAACGTACACGGGGAGCATCCTACCTAGGTCGAGTGAGTTGGGTGTCGAGATCTTCCAGGGGGTCGTCCCGAGCACTCGTCAGGGTCGATGGCGGAGAGGAAAGGAGGGAAAGCGTAGGGGCTGAAATGAGCGCAGTTCTCTTGGTGGGCTTGCTAGCGGGACCCACGGTGGGGCAGATCGATCCGAACGGCCTACCGGGCTGGCAAAACGAAATCGTCAAGCACATCCAGGTCTCGAATCTGTCGGGAACGTTCGACACGAGTTGGCCTAACAGCCTGGGCCTGCTGGAGATTTCACCCAGGTACGGCGGGCCGGTCGTTACGGTGTACTATGAAACTGCGGCCCCGTGGTCGCTGTCACCCGACGACGGCAATGATGTGGAGGTCTGGGTGACCTTGAGCCTGGTCAAAGACAGGTCAGGCGGGGGTCTGGCCGAGGGGAACTTCGACGGTGAGGGGGTGGGCGACCCGGACTGGCGGATCCGCTGGGAGAACATCTCGGCCCTGGCCGGGGCCGACCTCACCCTCCTCGAGGGGACCCTGGGCGGGTTCCTGCTCCAGGAATACATGGGTACGGGGATGCTGGCGGGAAGCGGACGGATCACGACGACGGGCGGGTTGCTGGCGGATCTTGACATGTGGCCCGACGGCCAATTCAACTCGCTCACCTCGTTCGAGTTCAGCATTATCGATCCTACCACGGGCCAGCCGCTGAACATCGGCGATTTCTCGCAGGACTTCACTGGCGAGGTCTATCTGACGTTCTATCCGGAAGACAACGAGATCCCCGAGCCGACCATGTGGATGCTGTTGCTTGGCGGCGGGTCCGGCTGGGCGTTGCGGCGTCGGCGGCGATAGGGACTCGAACGAAATCACTCCGCCAGGTGGGGGGGGCGGTGCGCGAACTTGACTCGGGCCGACGGGGCGGTGGGGCTGGCGATCACCAACAACCGCCCCGCGTACCTCTGGCCGATCTTCGAGCAGCTCGTCGCGCCGTATTTCGTGGGCAAGGACGCTCGCGACCTCGAGAAGCTGATCGACGGCGTCTACGTCCACCGC
>CAYOGX010000204.1:0-7169 GCA_964403235.1 uncultured Planctomycetales bacterium
TTCGAGCGTCAGTACCACCGCAAGGGCTGGCCGTTCATTATGCTGACCGACACGTCGGGCGAGGTGGTCTTCAAGGCGAACAACACGCTGGTCAAGGAGGTGCGAAACCTGACGCCGGTGCTCAAGGAGGTCATGAAGTCTGCCCCCCCTGCGGACGACGTCGCGCAGGAAGGCGTCCGCTACAGGCCCGCGACGCTGAAACGGAGCGGCGAGCTTAAAAAGGCCCGGCAGTGCGACCGTTTTCCATCGATCGCTTGCGGCAAGGACGGCCGGGTCTACATCGTGTTCACGAGCAACCGAAACGGCAATAACGACGTGTTCCTCCGCATGCTGGACGGGGACGAATGGAGCGCGGACGTGCCGATCGCCGCCAGCGAGGCCGACGAGTTCGACGGCGCGGTCATGGTCGACGCCCAGAACCGTCTGTGGATCAGTTGGACCAGCAACGCCAAGGGCGAGCGGTACAACATCTTCCTGGCGTTCTGCGCGAGTCTGGCCGAGCCCATTCAGTTCTCGCAGCTTACCGATTCAGACGACGACGCGATGCACGCACGGATGACCGCCGATCGCAACGGGCACATCTGGGCGACCTACTACAAGTGGCGGAAGATGGGTCGCTACTCGCGCGACAAGGAGGTCTACGTCCGCAGGCATGACGGGACGACATGGTCGGATGAGCTCCAGGTCACCCCGACGGACGTGCCGGACTACGAGGACCACACTGATCCGGTGATCGCACCGTTTGGCAAGGGCGTCGTCGTGTGCTGGAGCTGGGATTTCCACCGTCCGAAGGGCTACTCGCAGGAGGCCAAGGAACCCACGATCTTCTGTCGGACGGTCGACGCGAATCTAAAGCTCGGGCAGGCCCGTCACGTCAGCGGCCCGCAGATCGACTCGACGCCTGCTGTCACCGTCGACGGCGAGCAGCGGGTGTGGTGCGCGTGGGAGAGCCTCGGGTGGGACCGCCAGGCCAACGCGAACCGCAAGACCGTCCACGCGGGCCTGGGCAATCTGGCCCCGAAACGGGCCCCGAAGCCGGCGCAGCTCGCCGGTCCGCACGCGAACGTGTGCGGCCCGAGTCTCGCGGTCCGTTCCGATAACACGGTGGCGCTGGTGTGGTGTGAGCGGACGGCCGACAATCAGTGGACGATGAAACAAGCCGTCCTCGATCCGACCACGGGCCGATGGGCTGCGCCGCAGACCGTCGAAGGCAAGAAGGACCCGCGCTTCCCCGCCATCGCCTACGACGCCAAGGGCCGTCTATGGATCGCCTGTTCCGAGCGCACGGCAGCCGGCCGCGAAGTGACCGTGACCCCCCTACCGTGATGACGCCTTGCGCCGTTCAGTCCACAGCGTCTTCGACGACGTCGACGACGCAGCGGAAGCCGATCGTTGCGCAGCGGTCTAGGCCGGGCCACATGAGCAGGAACTTGGTGTGGTGGGTGCACGGTTGCGGACCGCCGCGGACGTACCAGATGCTGCCTTCTGCCTTGAAGTAGCTCCCGCCGCGGAGGATGGCGAAGCGGGTGTGGCCGTCGTCGCGGACGCTTTCGGTCCACTCCCAGACGTTGCCCGACATGTGGTAGCAGCCGTAAGGGCTTCGGCCCGTCGGGTGCGAGCGGACCGGAACGGTGCGCTTGCCGGTCGTGTTGCAGCGGGCGGGGTCGAACGCGTTGCCCCAGGGCCAGGTCCGCCCGTCGGTGCCCTGGGCAGCCAGGTGCCATTCGCGTTCGGTGGGCAGGCGCTTGCCGGCCCATTTGGCGTAGGCGCGGGCGTCGTCCAGATCGACGTAGACCACCGGATGGTGGGCCAGCTCGGCGGGCAGCTTTCCGCCCGGCCAGTGCTTCAGGAAGTTGTGGGCGTGCGTGGGACGGTAGCCCGTCTCGTCCAAGAAGCGCTTGTATTCGGCGTTGGAGACCTCGGCCTCGTCAATGAAGAACGGTTTGGCCGCGATCGGGCCGATCTCGTGGCGGATCTTGCCGTTGAAGGGCGATCCCCATAGAAACCTGACCCACTGGTCCCGGGGCGTGCCCGGGTCGGGATAGCAGCCGCACTCGCGACGCATGTGCTCGATCGTCATGCGGATCGTGGCGCCGGGGACGAACACCATACCCGCCGGCGGACGGACGCGCGGCACGCGATTCGTCAGTGCGACGGGTTCGGGATCAACGACGGACCGGGCGTGGCTTCGTCTGTCCGTTCCCGAAACGGTCGTCGCGGTGATGCGTCGCTGTCGATCGACCAGGTCCCTGAATGACTGATTGATGCTAGTCTTGTTGATAGTCGCAACGCACCCGAGTCGACCGGCTGATCCGATCAACCGCACGGTCTTGCCGCCGACCGGTTCGGTGCGTAGCGGTCGACCATTCCACAGATCATAGTAGGCCGTGTCGGGCGTCGCCGGGATCTCGAGCAGGCCCGCCTCGACGATGGGCTCGCCCAGGTTGAGCAGCGTGTAGACGGTTGCACCATCCCCAGGCCAGCGATGGGCGTACAGCTTCGGGGCCAACGCCGGGATGAACGGGTCCCACTGGTCGCTGGTGAAGCTGTCGGCGAAGTGCCGCAGGGTCGCGACCGCGCGCCGCCACCTGACGCGATCCGCGATCGGCCAGGGATTGTACGTCCCGAAGATATTCTCCCAAACGAGCATGCCGCTGCCGTTGAAGAAGGCGGTCTCGATCTCGGCCTGGTGATGGCGGTCCCAACGGCGGATCTGATGCTGCATGTGTCGCGGCTCGATCCATTTGAGGTGCAGCAGGCCGGGCGGATGCGGATCGGTCAGCCACTGCGCCCATGACGCGCTCAACATCGACAGTTGATCGATGTGGGGATGGCCCTCTGGGGCGAGCGCCACGCCGGGCCGCGCCTCGTCCAGCAGGCGCCGAAGACTCACCGAGCTGGCCGACATGGTGTCGAGGAAGATGCCGTCCGCCTCGATGTCGGCGACCAACTCGGCTAGCAGATGCTCGTCGGGCCGCCCTTCGCGACGGGTGCCGCGATCCCACGGGTTGTAGTCGATGAAGACCTTCACACCGCGGGCGTGTGCGCGGCGGACCAGATCGCGAATCCCCGCCAACCCGCCGGGCATGTCACGGTACATGTCGAACTGATTACGGTCGTCCACGCCGAGCCGCGGGTAGGCCTGCCACAGCACGATGATGTCGTATCCGCCGAACTCGCGAACCCCGTCGTCCAAGAACGCGTCCAGCGTGTATCGCCCGGTCGCCGGATCGTACAGCGATCGGTCATACATGAACGTGAAGTGGGACGTGAACGCACGGGCGGCCCAGGCCAGGTCCGCTCGATCGTAGATGCCGCGATCGAGCGGTCCGCCGAGGTCGGGCACGGACGCGACGGCGCGATCGACGGCGTGCATTCGAACGGCGTCATCGAGACGCAGCCGGATGTCGCGGATCTGCACGTGGCCGGGCGTCGGGTCATGCGTCGCGTCCATGCCGAAGATGGGCCGCAGCCATTGCTTGGCTGCGTCGAACGGTGGCACCTCGATGGTTGCATCGACCCGATGCCAGTTGCGGTCCTTGACGAGAGCCAACGTCCCGCGGACCTGCGACCACCCGACCTTGGCGTCGTCGCTCCGGTCGTGGATGTCGAAGGCGACGCACAGCGTCGCATTGCCCGCCAGCCAACGGGCATCGACGAGCACCCGCAGCCGATCTCCGGACCTGAGTTCGTAGGTTGTGGCGACCGATCGTGCGAGCCGGATCCACGCGCGAACGCCGCGATAGTTCATGTCGATGATCTGCCCGAACGCACCGTCACGAACGCGTCGGCGATACGTCCGAAGCGCCGCCAGCCAGGCGTCGCGATCCCGTCCCACCGCCGGCCCGGCGATGGCGTGGGCGTTCATCCGCAGGCCCGCAGCGTCAGCCGGTCGCCATCGGCAGTCCGTACCCGGCTCGAAGAGACCGGGATAGAAGGTGCGCGACTCCTGCGCCGCTGAACCTGAGGCAGCCGAATGAAGTGCCGCGAGCAGCAGCGACACCACCACCCCCCTACCGTGACATGTCCAGGGCCTGCCCACCGCGCCCCCTGGATCCACCGCACGCCTCTGAGGTTGACCCTCGCATCTCATGCGGGGATTCTAGCGGTGGCTTCGGACGCAAGGCAATCGAGTGGTACGCGACAAGCCCATCAGCTACACTGTCACGGCGTCCTCGGCACGAATGCCAACCGTGACGAGATCGGTGCGACAGGATGCGCTACGCAGGCGGAAACGACCCGCCCTGGCAGACCATCGAGCCAAACAGAGACCAGGAAGGAGCGCTGACGATGGCGAGACACGTCGCAGCAGTGTGGATGGCGGGGGTGGTGGCTTGCGCCTCGTCGACCGCGGCCGCCGAGGATCTCAAGACGGTCAAGGAGAAGATCATGGCCGGTTGGGACAAACACAGGTCCATCACGGCCAAGGTCAAGCTTGTCGCCGAAGCCACGGGGAGCCGGGCCCACAAGAGCAAGGGCGAAGGCACCTACCAGGTGCTCAAGCAAGGCGAGAAGACGCTGTTCCGAACGGACCACGAGATCGTGATGGTGGTGAAGGCCGGCGGTCGCGAGATGAAAATGGTGCAGAAGGCGACCAAGATCATGGACGGCCAGTACACCTATTCGTTGGTGGAGGCCATGCGGGGGACAGCCGCGACCAAGGCCAAGGCAACTCCGAGAGACCGTACCGATCCGAACTCGATGTTCAAACAGCTCGACAAGGCGTATACCCTCAAGTTGCTTCCGGAAGAACGGGTGGACGGCCAGCAGGTCTACGTGATCGAAGCCACGGCCAAGAAGAAGCGCAAGGGGAGCTTCACGAAGGGGATCTACTACTTCCGCAAGGACGGGATCCTGGTCAAGCAAACGGCCCAAATGGATGAGTCCAAGATGACCACGACGTTCACCGACATCAAGTTGAACGGCAAGATCGATCCGGGCCGTTTCGTTTTCAAGCCGCCGCCGGGCGTCGAGGTGAGGGACATGACCGGCCAATAGCCGTAGCGGCCGGGAGAACGCCCGCGAGCCGATCCGCGACGGGTCGACGATCAAGAGCTACCTTGGCACGCCCGGTCCGCGAAGTCGTCGAGCCTGTGTGCCGGCACCGCGCGGCGATATACTCGACGCAGGTCGCACGGACGTCAGCGCGGTAGACGGACCTTGTCAGAATGCGATGAGCCCCTCAAACCGCAATAGGGGAACAGCCATGTATCCGGGTCATCGGCTGATGGGTTGTCTCGGTACGCTGTTGTCGCTGACCGCGCCGCGTCCGGCGCTGGCCGAACAGGTGCTGTGGCAGATCGGCACGTTTGACAACTCCTACGCGGAGCTCGGCAAGACCAAGGACTACCGCGCGTACGCGAAGTACTATCCCAAGGACGCGGTCTTCGTGATCGGCAAGAGCGACGCGCGGACGGATTGGCCGTTCATCCATCCGGGCCCGCGCGACCAGTTCGCCGGCAGGAAGCCGCACGCGTACGTCATCAAGTTCCAACTTGACGAGATTCCGACCGGCCGGCTAACGCTGCGGCTGGATTTCGTAGACGTGCATCACCGGTACCCGCCGCGCCTGACGATCCGAGTGAACCAGGCGAGCACCCTGTTTGCCCTGCGGGCGGGCGCGGGTGACGTCTCGCTGAAGGACCCGTCGAAGGGGCAGGAGCAGGTGTTGAACGTCGGGCTCGACGCGAGCCTGCTGAGCAAGGGCGTCAACCGGATCACGATCCTAAACGATTTCGGATCGCACGTGCAATACGATGCGCTGGCGCTGTTGAAGCAACCCGATGGCGTTCCGGGTGCGAGCCGGGTGGTGGCATCGGCGACGAATCTGTTTATCAATACCGACCGCGGTTTGGGGCGCGTGGCGAACGTCCGCATCGAGGGCCCGGCGGCGCATGCGGGGGGTCGAGTGCGGATCACCGTTGGCAGCCGGACCGTCGAGCAGAAGGTCGCTGGCGTCCCGCTCGGCGATCATGCGCTGGAGGTCACATTCCCGTCGGTGGAAAAGGTCGGCAGCGCGACGGTGGCGTTCGTCCACGGCACCGGCACGCTGACGACGACGATGGCGGTGCCGCCGACCAAGAAGTGGAAGATCTACGTCGCCCCGACGGTCCACACGGACATCGGGTACACGCACCACCAGTCGAAGATACCGGCGATCCACAACGCGAACACGGACAAAGCCATCGAGCTGTGCGGGACGTATCCCGACTACAAGTTCAGGCTGGAGTGCTCGTGGGCGGCGCAGATGTACGAACGGCACCGCAGCGCGGCCGAGATGACCAAGCTGATCGAGCTGGTCCGTCGGCGTCGGATCGGGATCGAGGCGAATTACGTGAATATGCTGACGGGCCTGTGCTCGGCCGAGGAACTGACGCGCCTGCTGTATCCCTCGGCCGATCTGGTCCGGCGGTACGGGATCCCGTTCGAGACGGCAACGCAGAACGACGTGCCGTCGTTCGTCTGGTCGTTGCCGACGATCCTACGGCGGGCGGGGATCCGGTATCTGACCGTCGGCGTCAACAACAACGGCACGCGGGCGCCCATCCTCCGCGGGGGGTTGGACAAGCGATCGCCCTTCCGGTGGGCCGGGCCCGACGGCAGCAAGGTGCTGACCTGGTACGCGCCCGGCTACGTCGAGATCGGCAAGCTGGGCTTGACCGAAAACGTCGCGGCCGTGCAGAAGAAGATGACCGACTGGATCGCGCGCTGGGACCGACGCGACGACTACCCGTACGACGCGATCTTGGTCCACGGCGCGTACGGCGACAACCGCTCCATCGGCGAGTCGCTGGCAAAGACCGTGACCGAATGGAATGCCAGGTATGCCTATCCGAAGATCATCATGTCCGGTTTCGGCGAGTTCTTTGATTACATCGAGACGCACTTTGCAGACCGGATCCCGACGGTCCGTGGCTGTGGCGGGTGCTATTGGGAGGACGGGGCGGCCAGCTCGGCGCGCGAGACCGCCATCAACCGGAACAACCACGAGCGGATCGTCGCAGCCGAGGCGGTTTGGGCCGCACTGACACAGCTCGGCCCGGAGCGGACCCATCCGCACGACAAGATCAACAAGACGTGGGAGAACATCTTGCTGTACGACGAGCACACCTGGGGCGCCCGCAGGTGGGGGTTGGATCCCAAGCACCAGAGCGTCATCGAGCAGTGGG
>CAYOGX010000205.1:0-7140 GCA_964403235.1 uncultured Planctomycetales bacterium
CCAACCCAATCACCCGGTGTACGGCGTCACCCATGCCGCACAACGCGACGTCACCTCCGCTTTCACGGTCCGAACGCAGCGTCGACAGCAGGGCGCTGACGACGGGGGAGATGATCAGCTCTACCCCTGTCAGGTCGATCACCCACTGACGGCCCGCCTTGGCCTGGACCAACGCCTTGAGCTCTGCCGTGAGTGCCTCGGCGGTCTCGATGTCGAAGATCTGGCTCTTGGTCAACCGAACGATGACGACGCCGTCTTGCTCGGTCGCGGTGATGATGCCTTCGGTCTCGCTCACGATGGCCTTCCCGGTCCTGTATCGTCCGTACCTGTCGGCGAGGCGCGCCGTCAAGATGACAAGCACATGCCCGTCGCCCGATCGAGATTCGCTCCGATCATGATTGTAGGGTCCCCGGGCCGAACGTGCACGGAGAGAATCCTCTAGCTTGCCGCCACGTGCCTCCCAGACCGGTCCGCCCCTGCCGGACCACCGCTTGGCCTAGTCCAGGTTCGCCTGAAGCTTGGGCAGCACCGATCCCAGCGATTCCTCCTCCGCCGTCCACGTTCCCAGCAGGTATTGCCCGCGGGGCTTGAGCAGCATTGTGCTGGCCGACGCGCGATCCGTCGCCTCGTCCAGCCAGGCCATGTAGGCTCTGTGGGCCCTGCGGGCCTGGCTTGGCGTGTCGTAGCGGACCACCCAGACCAAGTGCGGCCGGGCCGCGCCTTGGATCTGGTAGGTGGCGATGGCCATCTGACTGTCCTTGTTGAGCCCGAGGAGTCTGGCCACCTGCTCGCCTTGGGGGATCTTGAGGTCGACCGCGCCAGGACCCGCCAGCGAACCGGACCCCCGGATCAGCCAGCGCCGGCCCGGGACGCGCCCGGCCTGGGGAAACGCCTCGACCAGTGCCGGCAGCGCTGCATCGGGCATGAGGAACGTGATCTTGCGGATCAGGGGTTGGCAGGCCTTCATGAAGGTCGGATCCCCGGCCCTTAGGCCTGTGAACCGCAGGTAATGACATCCCTTCCAGGCATGGATGATCGTCCGTTCCCCGCTGACGTCCGTCCGGGTCATCAGGCCCGAATCCTTCGACAGGGCCCCGGTCCCCTCTACCGTGAAGATGCCGAAGGCGTCGGCCGGTTGGTGTGTCAGGACCGCCAAGACGCGCATCACCTGCTGCCGGTTGGCGACCGTCCGCCGGTATGCGCACGTGGCCGCCTGCTTGACCTGGTACGGGCTGATCACGTTTGCGGTGTCCGCCGGCAGGAGGTCGGCCAGGTCGCCCGGTAGTGCGGTCCGAACCGGCTCGTGTTTCACCCAGTCGGCCACGACACGGCTGCGGGGGAAGAAGCGGGGCGCGTCGGGCGCGTCTTCCTCGTCGGCCAATTCTGGCGAGGGGGCGCTGGTAGGCGTAAGGGGTGGCTCAGCGGCGGGCCGGCTCGCGGCGACCGGCCCCGGTGCGGCGGGGGCGGCATCCTTCGGCGGCGGGGTAGCGGGAATCTTGGGCACGGGGGCACGCTTCGGCTCAGCGGGTTCCTCCTTCTGACAACCCGACAGTGCAACGCAGAGCCCCAGGGCTGCCCATGCGGTTGCGACCGCCCAGCGATCCGTGGTAAACATGCTCAGCTCCTTGTCGGAATGGCTCCAGACCGCTCAGTTGGCGAATGCGGATGACGGTTGAATTCCGATCGCCTGGAGCCTAACGTTATCCCCGTTTCCTGCCAAGCGCTATCGGCCCGATTTTGGCCAGGCGTCATGAGAGGCGAAGGTTTCGAAGGATGGACCGGGCCGGCAACCCGCTTTGCGTGTACAATCTTGCCTGTGGGGTTTGGGGGGGGCAGGATGAGCTAGCGTGCCCATAGCCGTCGTCGAGCAACTCACGAAGGTCTATCGCAAGCCGGGGACGGCTGTGGAGGTCCATGCGCTCCGCGGTATCGACCTGTCCTTTGAGGCTGGCGAGTACATCGCCATCACCGGTGCCAGCGGGTCGGGCAAGAGCACGTTGATGAACATCCTCGGGTGCCTCGACAGGCTCACCACCGGCCGATACGTGCTCGGCGGGGAGGACATCAGCCAACTGAGCGACGACGAGCTGAGCGAGATCCGCGGTCGCCGGCTCGGTTTCGTCTTCCAGAACTTCAACCTGATCCCCCAACTCACGGTCCGCGAGAACCTCGAGGTGCCCCTGTTCTACCAGGGGATCGTTCCGTCCGACCGGCACCGTCGGGCCGGCAGACTGATCGACATGGTCGACCTGGCCGATCGGAGCGAGCATCGGCCCATGGAACTCAGCGGCGGCCAGCAGCAACGCGTCGCCATCGCCCGCGCCTTGATCAACGATCCGCTCATTGTCTTGGCCGACGAGCCCACCGGCAACCTCGACACCAAGACCGGCGAGATGATCCTGGACGTCTTCGACGAGCTGCACGAGGCGGGACGCACCATCATCATGGTCACCCACGAGGCCCATGTCGCCGCCCGGACCCGTCGCACCATCCGCCTGTCCGATGGGCTGATGGTCCAGGACGAGCCGGTCCACCACCCGACCGACGCGGTCCCCGACGCCCCCGACGAGTGACAGCAGCGCAGGGTCCGCCGTGCGGACCGGGCTGGCTCGGTGGCCTGTCTGCCAGTGCCCCGGCGGGCGACGGACGCGGTTCAGACCTTCGGCGGCGGCAGCGGCTCACCGTAGATCCGTTCGCTGTACTCGCTGAAACGCTCGTACATGTAGCGCTTGATGTCCGGGTCCTTCACCCCGATGCCGGCCGAGTCGCCGTAGTCGCTGAAGACGAACCCCCCGTCGGCGCCGGCCCAGTGGGTCATGAGCATCTCGACGTCCTCGTCCACCCGCCGTCGGTCGCCGGTCGGCAGCGTCGCCTGGATGTCGGCCAGGCTCTCGAAGGTGATCCGCCCGCGGTAGCGTTCCCCGATCTGCTCGATGCCCAGGGCGCGGGGCTGTTGAAGATTGACCACGTCCACGCCCGCGCGGATGTAGCCCTCGACGATCTCGTTGACCTTGCCGCACGAGTGCACCCACACGTCGTAACCGGCGGCGTGCATTGCGTCGAACAAACGCTTGTACCGCGGGCAGAAGAAGTCCATCCACAGATCGAAGCTGACGAACGCCGCCTGCTGTGTACCCCAGTCGTCCGTCATGCCGACCGCGTGGATCTTGTCGCCGAACCGCTGGCGCAGGTTGTCGATCAGCACGAGGTGCGTCTCGACGATCTTGTCCGCCAGGGCCTCCATCGCGGGGCGGTCCAGCAACAGGCCCGACAGGACGTTCTCGAAACCGTGCAGCATGTGCATCCGCTCGAACAGCACGGCGAAGATGCCGGCCGTGACGTACTTGCCCTTCTCGGCAGCGCGCTCGATGGCCTGCGGCGCGGCCTCGTAGCGTTTGTCGTCGTTGTAGTCGGGCACGGCCATCTGATCGATCTGCCGGACGCTCGTGAGCGGATGGCCCTTGACTTGGCCCATGTTGGGCACGTCGGTCTTCTCCCATCGACACCCCCACTCGTCCACGAGCTCATCGCCCGGGTCAAATCCGGCACCGTCCTTGAGCGGCACGCCGGCCGTGTCGTCCTGCTCAAACTCCCCGAACCGAACCGCCAGCCGAGGCGGCCGCTCGAAGCGAATCGTCCGCTTGACGATTTCATACGACGTCATGATCGATGGTACCTCCCTAACGGCAGGCGAGAACACCCGAACATGGCTAGCCGAGGCTGTAAACCGCATAGCCCCTTTCCGACTGAGCGTCCCACAGCAGAATCGTCCGCTCTCCTGAGTACTCGAAGCCGCCCCATCGATACAGAAAGGGCTTCGATATCGGCGGTCCTTTCTTCCAGGCACGTCCACCAAAGTCGACGGCATCGCTGAAGACTCGTCGCCATCGCTCTTGGGGATCCGGCCTCTGACTCCATAGTATCTCCACCCATTCCTTTTCCCGGACGAACCGGCGGTGCGAGATGAGCTTGTCTATCGTCGCACGGTCCGCTAGAAATCGAATGAGAACGACAGTATCGCCCGGCCCGCCGGCGTAGTGTCGCTCCACTTCAAGCTCGCTCACACCAGCCGGAGGGGGTACACCGAACGCTCGCTTGAAGAGCTGCTCGGGATCTGCCCTGAAGTACATGCTGACCAGACAGGCAACGACTAGGACGCAGACACGCTCGGCGATGTCCGCCCTTCTGGCACCCCCCCAGCGCCATACGAAGAACCACCAAATCACAACATCGATCACGGCGAGGGCCAAGCCGGTGATAACGGTGGCGGCGACGGCAGAGCAAAACCAGTCACCCGAGAATAGGAAGACAAGGACACCACTGGCTACGGCGCCGAGTAGTATGAGCTTGCGGCGATGAACAAGTGGGGGAGATTCGATCCTCACCACCAACCCCTCTGTGGATTGTTCTTCAAGCTTCGCCATCCACAGCCCTCTTGCCCATCGGGTACGGCCCGTCCGGCGTTCCTTCAAAACCCCGCAGGGGCTGGGTGTCACAGATTACGATAGACGTCACGTCGGTGCCGGGCTGCCTAATGCGAACCGTATAGGGTTGCGGGCTGCTCATCGGTTCTTCTTCGAGAGGTATTCACGGAAGGGCCGCGATGGTTCCTTGCGCCGGTCAGCGATGACGGCCAGATCGAGAATGTCTCGAGCGAAGGCCTTGTCCCGCGCTATACGCGCCAGCACCGCATCCCGTTCGGCTTTGGGCAATGCCTTGAGCGCCGTCAGGAAAACCTCCGCGATGGCTTCGGCTTTGGTCATTGATCGCACCTCCCATGGCCGAGGAATCGCGATCCCACGCCTGAGGACGCGGGCCATCCGATCTGGACCCAGCCCCTTGTATTCTAGCCGATTGGGCCGTGCATCCTAATCCTCCAACCGATAGGCGCCCGCGTTGTCGAACCAGGCGGTGACGCCTTCGTCCTGATTCCGGGCGCCGAGTTGGAGGTTCAGCTTGCCCGCGCCGGGCGGCACGGTCATCAGGAGCATCAACGGCTCGAATCCCGCAGCGGATGCGGATAGGGCGACCGAGCCTTCGGCGGTGCTCGGCTCGAGCCATCGGCCGTCCGAGCGGCGCCATCGGATTCTCAACAGGACGTCGCCCTGGCCGGCGACGGGCGTCCGCCGGGCCGACACGCAGCAGAGATAACGCTCCCCGGGCTTGACCCGCACGCTTTGCAGGAAACATGCCGACGTCGCCTCGCTGATGCCGACCGCGTTTGATCGGTCCACGCCCTTGCCGGCGGCAAGGACGAAGCGGGCCGCGTGTGAACTCGTGGACCACGTCGACCACCCCGGCGGGGCGTTCGTGGTGGACCAATCCTTTTCGGCCTTGGCGCGGTTCGGGCCATCCGCCTCGAAATCCCCGTTGGACAGAAGGTTCTTCGGCTGGTGCTCCCTGACGAACAGCCAGGCCCTGCTGATTTCACCGAGCGGGCCCTTCAGCGCCCGCAGTTGGGCAGCAACGGCGGCCAACCGCCCCGGCTCGTCCTTGCTGAACCATTGAAGCACACGCGGCAGCGCGGCGGCGGCGGCGCTGGCCAGTCCGTCGGCCTGGGCGAACTTGCGGCCACGCGAATACTTCGCCAGCGCGTTGAAGGTTTCCCCGGCCAGGTCCTTTCGTGCGCGGATCGCCTTCCACGACGTGACGCGTTTGGCGGCCAGACGATTGATCTCGCCGATCTTGTCCAGCGCGGCTTGCGCAGACGCACGGCTGTCGATCGACGTACTGCCTATCTCGTCAGCCAACGCGGCGATCCGAATCGGGTAGCTGCCGAACGCGAGTCCCGCGGCCACGATGTCGATTCGACTGGCCACCACGTCGCTATGGGCCGCCTGACGCGCCTCGGCCAGCAGCCGCTCGCATGCCTCCACGTCCTCGACGGACATCGACCGGGCGTTGACGATCAGGCTGGAATGGCCCCAGCCGGTCCTTCCGCGCCGCGAGGTGTTCCACGCACGCTCCAACCGGTCGTAGTACCGCTTCATGGTCGGCGCCGCCCGGCCGAACATCTTCGTCATGAACTCGTCCAGCAGCTCGTCAATGTCCAGCCCGGTCTTCCAAAACAGCTTGCTGCCGGACCAGATCATCGGCGCCGTGTTCGGCCAACACGTGTACACCTCGATGTAGATGCCCCGCAGCCCGAGCGATTTGTCGAACTTCATCGCCTCGGCCACGTGGTGGGGGCTGTATCGCGGTGTCAGGAACCCCAGCCCCCAATAGTCGTAGCGGTAGAGCTGGCTGCACCGCTTGGCCCATTCGCGGGTCAGGTTCATGTCGAATCGCTTCCGGCCCGGCCGCCACCATTCGGGCGCGCACTGCGTGATGTAGCCGAAGACGTTCGGCTCGAGCCGCTCGACCGTCATCGGCAATGGCCGCGCGATGTGGTAGATCAACGTGCCCACCTGCTTGCCCGGACATCGCTCGGCGATCCTCCGTGCCATGATGTTGACGAACTTGTAGTGCCGATCGCTGAACCGCCGCACGGCGTGGTCCTCGGGACGGGCGTCCATCGCGCAGCAGTTCGGGCAACCGCACATGTGGACGATGTCGTCCATGCCGAGCGAGAAGCTGTCCGACTCGGGATGCCGTTTGAAGTACTCGGCCGCGTGCTCGACGATGATTCGTTGGACGTCGGGATTGCTCTCGCACGGCCGCCAGTAGCGCTCGCCCTTCGTGGGGAACCACCGCTTGCCCTTGACCAGTGGGTAGTACTCGGGGTGGGTCTTGGCGTACTTGGCCGGTGGGAAGATACCCCAGACGTAGTTCTGAAACTGCCGTCGGGGCAGCGGCCCGCCGATGCTCAGCTTGTTGCGGTGGTTCCAATCCCGCCACGACGGATACCAGGCATTGCCCGACCAAATCCGGGGCGACCAGTCGGGCACGCGGACCTCGTCACTGACGTGCACCGCCAGCCGACCCGGCGACCGCGGCGGCAGGACCTCACCCAGCGGACCGGGCCAGAACCATCGTACGCCCAGCCGGTCTTCGATGAACGAATAGACGGCGAACTCGATCGCGGGCGTGGCCCGGCCGGCGAAGAACACGCTGCCGTCGCGCACGCGGATCGCAAACGCCTCGGGCGTGACGTCCACCGGCGGCGGGTCCGTCGGGAGCGACGGCTCACACCGGCCGATG